>JACCUF010000095.1 GCA_013811975.1 Geodermatophilaceae bacterium
TCCTGGTCCACGAAGTCCTGCATCGTCAGCGGGTCGCACGCCCAGATAACGTCAGCCTGCAGGCCACCGGAGCGCACGTCCCCGGCCACTCGAGCGTTGAGGTCGGCAGTAGGTGCCCGGTAGAGATCGATCGAGGCATCGGGGTTGGCCTGCGTGAAGGCCTCGATGACCGGCTGGACCGTGGTGTCACTGGCACACGTGTAAAGCGTGATCGCTCCCGAGACGGCGGCGCTCTCCGAACCGCCCGGATCGCTGGAAGCGCCGGACTCCGACGCATCCTCCCCGCCCCCGCAAGCAGCGATCAGGAGTAGTGGCAGGACAGTCGCGAGATGAGCCGAGGCGCGCCGGAGAGTCATGTCCGAAACATACGCGATTCCCGGAATCTAGGAAGCCTGGATCTGGCCCCAGATGTAGCCCATTTTCCAGGGACAGCTGGCCATGTCTGGGCGAGACCGCAGCCGGCGTCGTACGGGCCGAGTAGCTTCGCGGAGATGGCTGTTTCCGGAGGGCGCGGGGCAACCGAGCGCGCCACGACGGCCACCTACCGGCTCGTCCGTACGCCGGACCGGGGGTCTGTCGCAGCGCCGGCGCTGGATGAGGCTCAACGAGCGGTGGTGGACCATGCCGGCGGCCCGTTGTTGGTGCTGGCCGGTCCGGGGACCGGTAAGACGACCACGATCGTCGAGGCAGTTGCCGCCCGGATCGCGGCCGGTGTCGATCCCGAACAGATCTTGGTCCTCACCTTCAGCCGGCGGGCTGCCGCGGAGCTGCGGGGCCGGATAACCGCACGCGTTCAGGCCACCGTACGAGAACCGCTGGCTCGCACCTTTCACTCCTATGCCTATGGTCTGCTGCGCCGCGCCGCGCAGCTGCGTGGCGAGCCTGCGCCCCGGTTGTTGACTGGCGCCGAGCAGGACCTGCTGATCCGCGAGCTGCTCAGCGGTGATCGGGCCGGGGAGGGAATCGACTGGCCGGATGACATTCGGGCGGCCTTGAGTACGGCCGGGTTCGCCGCGGAGCTGCGCGACCTCGTGCTGCGCTGCATCGAGCGTCAGCTCACCCCCGCCCGCCTTCGCCAATGGGGCCGGACGCACGGGCGGCCCGAGTGGATCTCTGCTGGTGCGTTCCTGCAGCAGTACCTCGGGGTGACCTCGCTTGCTGGATCCAGCACGATCGATGCACGTGGATACGACCCGGCCGAGCTCGTTCGTAGCGCGGGAGAGGAGCTGCGCTCAGACCGTGGCCTGCTGCGAGCCGAGACCACCCGGTTGCGCTGGGTGTTCGTCGACGAGTACCAGGATGTCGATCCCGCTCAGGTCGACCTGCTCGAACTGCTCGTCGGTAGACACGGCAACCTAGTCGTCGTCGGCGATCCCGATCAGTCCATCTACCGCTTCCGCGGGACCGACCCGCGGGCAATGACCGACTTCGCTGACCGATTCACCCCGGCCGCCGGCGGCCTGACTTCCCAGATTGCCTTGTCTGTCTCTCGCCGGGGCGGGGCCCAGCTGCTGGCGACATCGCGGGTCGTGGCAGCGGGCCTGCCGGGGGCCTCGGCGCATCGACAGTTGTCTGCTGCATCCGGCCTCCCGGCTGGCGAGGTCACGGTGAAGGTGTTCTCCTCCGTGGGAGACGAGGCTGCGTGGATCGCCGAGAAGCTCCGCTCGGCGCACCTGAGCCAGGCAACTCCTTGGTCGCAGATGGCCGTCTTGGTGCGCTCCACCGCACGCTCGCTGCCCGTTCTGCGCCGGGCCCTCGGTGCGGCCGGAGTACCAGTGGCCGTCGCCGAGGAGGACCTTCCGCTGTCTGAGCAACCCGCGGCCGCGGCTTTGTTGCTCTTTCTGCGCGCTGCACTGACCCCGGATTTCATCGACGAGCCGGCCGCGGAGGCGCTTCTCACCTCGCCGCTTGGCCGCGCCGACAGCTTGGATCTGCGCAAGCTTCGCCGCCTGCTGCGGCAGCTTGCCCACGCCGCCGGGGGACCCGTCGGAGGATTCGGTCCGGCCGGATCCACCAGCCCTGGTCTGATCGCTTCCGCGTTGGCTGATCCGACCGGCCTGATCGCATTGCCGACGGCGGTCGCGGCCGCCGCCGTTCGAGTGGCCAACCTCCTCAATGTCGTACGCGACACCGTCGGCGGAGGCGGAAGTGCCGAGGATGCACTCTGGACGCTGTGGCACCGGAGCGGCCTGGCCGGCTCCTGGGCAGCGGCCAGTGCCGCCGGCGGACCGCGGGGCGACGTCGCCGACAGGGATCTCGACGCGGTGCTGGCACTGTTCGACGCAGCAGGGCGCTTCGTCGACCGACTCCCACACCTCGACGCCGTCGCCTTCATCGATCACGTTGCCGCACAGCAGATTCCAGCTGATGGTGGAGCACCGCGCGCACCACGTGGGGAATCCGTCCGAATCCTGACCGCGCACGCCGCGAAGGGTCTCGAGTGGGACGTGGTCGCGGTCGCCGCCGTACAAGAGGGTCTTTGGCCTGACCTGCGCCACCGCGGAACCCTGCTGGGAACGGCCGATCTCACCGATCTCGCCGCCGGTCTTGACGCTCCATTACCAGGCACCCACGCCAACGCTCTGTTCGAGGAAAGACGACTGTTCTACGTTGCCGTCACCCGGGCCCGGCGGCGGCTGCTGGTCAGCGCGGTCGATGGTGCCGCACGCAGCGACGACGTACCGTCGCGTTTCCTCGATCTCGTGGACCCACTCGGCCCGGACGAATCGCGACCGGTCACCGAGGTCGCCCGGCCCACCACGCTGCCGGCCCTTGTCGTGGAACTACGTCGCGTACTCGAGGGCAGCCCACCCAAAGGCAGCGCGCTCAAAGCGAAAGCGGATGCCGCGCGAAAGGCAGGCGCGGCCCGAGCCCTGCGCCGGCTGGCCGATGCCCGGGTCGAGGGGGCCGACCCGGCCGGCTGGTGGGGGCTGGTCCCAGTCTCCGACGACGGGCCGTTGGTCGCCCCTCATGAGTTGGTACGAGTATCGCCGTCGAAGCTCGATCGGTTCCTGGAATGTCCCCTGCGCTGGCTCCTGGAGACCGCGGGTGCGACGTCCTCGGACGGCTTCCGGCAGGCAGTGGGCACGGCGTTGCACGAGGTCGCGGAACGGATCGCGAATGGGACCCTGGCCGTTGACGCCGCCGAGGCTGCCTTGAAGGGGTTGATGACCGACTTGGACCCGGGTACGGGCTGGGTACGGGAGAGCAATCTTGTGAAAGCCCACGACATGCTCACTCGGTTCCTGACGTGGCTGGAGTCCAACCCACGGGAAGTCGTGGGGGTGGAGATGCTGTTCGAGGTCGAGGTCGGGCGCGCCCGGATCGCCGGGCGGGTGGATCGGCTCGAGCGTGATGCCGAGGGCCGGCTCGTGGTGGTCGACCTCAAGACCGGATCCTCGAAGGCGCGCGGTGAGGACCTCAAGCGCAACGGGCAACTCGGGCTCTACCAGGTTGCCGTCGAGTCCGGCGGTTTCGGGGCCGGGGAGCTGTCTGGCGGGGCGGCGCTGGTCCAGCTTCGGGCCGGCGGCAAGACCCCAGAGCAACGTCAGGCCCCGTTGATCGAGGATCCCGAGCCGGACTGGGTCGTCCACTCGATCGGCGAAGCGGTCGAGGGGATGTCGGCGGCGACCTTCCTGGCCCGGGTAAATCCTGGCTGCGATCGCTGCCCGAGCCGGCGTAGCTGCCCCCTTCACGCCACCGGGCAACAGGTGACCCGGTGAGCGCAACGCACGAGACCTCGAGGACGCTGAGCGCAGCGACGACGCCGCTGAGTTGGTCGGCCGAGAGCTTGGCGCGGGCGCTGAACCAACCGCCGCCGACGCCGGAGCAGCGCGCGGTCATCGAGGCCCCGCTCACGCCGGGCCTGGTCCTGGCCGGGGCGGGGTCGGGCAAGACCGAGACCATGGCCGCACGCGTGGTGTTTCTGATCGCGAATGGCCTTGTCGCGCCTGACGACGTACTCGGCCTGACCTTCACCCGCAAGGCCGCAGGAGAGCTGGCCGAACGCATCCGCCACCGGCTGGCGCGACTGGCCGGCGTCGGCGGGCTGTCGGCAGATGTGGTGGCGGCTCTGGAGATCGGGCAGCCGCGGGTGGCGACCTACAACTCCTACGCCGCCGGCATCGTCGTCGAACACGGCCCGCGGGTCGGGGCTGAACCAAGCGCCGAGGTCATCGGTCAGGCCATGAGCTGGGGACATGCCGCGAGCCTCGTGGAGGACTACGCCGGGGATATGACCGACGTCTCGCTGGCGCCGAGCACCGTGACGATCGACGTGCTCGCTCTCTCAGCGGCGATGGCCGAGCACGAGGTGGACCCGCGCCAGCTTCGCGACTTCAGTGCTGGGCTGCGCTCGCGGATCGAGTCGCTGCCACGGCTGCGGGCGGGTAAGGGCGCGGATCCGGTATACGCCGACGTCCGCAAGATGCTCAAGCGGCAGAACGTGCGGCTGCGACTACTGCCGCTGGTAGAGGCATACCGGGCGCGCAAGCGTTCGGCCGGTGTCATCGACTACTCCGACCAGGTCTCGCTGGCAGCGCGCATCGCCGCCGCGTCGCCGGTGGTCGGGGCATTGGAGCGACAGCGGTACAGCGCGGTACTGCTGGACGAGTTCCAGGACACCAGCTACGGCCAGCTCGAATTGATGTCGAGGCTGTTCGGTGGGGGTCATCCGGTCACGGCGGTAGGGGACCCGTCCCAGGCGATCTACGGCTGGCGGGGCGCATCGACGGGAAACATGCGCGAATTCGCCCGACGCTTCGCCACCGGCGCGCATTCTCGCACGACGCAGGCCGAGGCCTTTCCGCTCTCGGTGAGCTGGCGCAACGGCGCGGGCATTCTCGATGTCGCCAACGACATCGCGAAGGTCTGCGCCGACGAGCATCTCCCGGTCGTGACTCTGACACCGGCTCCGTCGCGCACGCACCCGGGAGAGATCGTATGTGCATTGCTGAACACCCAGACCGATGAGGTGACATGGCTGGCCGACGAAGTTGCCAGGCGTTGGGCGGTGCGGGCCTCGGGCGAATCCTTCGCGGTGCTGTCTCGGGCCCGGTCCTTGCTCCGACCGGTGGCCGCGGCACTGCGCGAACGCGACGTTCCGGTCGAGGTCCTCGGCCTGGGTGGCCTGATCGACGAGCCCGAAGTCTCTGACGTCGTGGCAACCCTGCGGGTGATCTCCGACCCAAGCTCAGGCGATGCGATCGGGCGTTTGCTGATTGGCCCGCGCTGGCGCATCGGTCCTCGGGACCTGATGGCCTTGGCCCGCCGAGCCCGGTGGTTGACCCGGCTGCGGCTGGCAGCCCCTGACTCGGATGCCCTAGGCACCTCAGACGTGGACCCCTCCGCGACGCCACCGTTGCGGGCGTCCGAGGAAACCGGGAGCCTGATCGAAGCCCTTGATGACCTGGGTCCAGCTTCGGCGTACTCAGCGGAGGGGCACCGACGACTGAGCGCGCTGAATCAGGAGTTGTCCTGGCTGCGTCAGCGCAGCGGAGTGTCGTTGGCTGACCTGATCGACGACGTAGTCGCCACTCTCGGACTGAGCATAGAGGTGGCAGTACGACCTGGCGTGACACCTGCGCGCGCCCAAGCGCACCTGCAGGCGTTGCACGAGGTGGCCGAGGACTTCACCCGGATCGCCGAGGTGCCGTCCCTGTCGGCGTTTCTGAGCTACCTGGCTGCGGCCGAGGACGAGGAGCGCGGTCTGGAGTCGGGTGAGGTCGAGACCTCCGAGGAAGCGGTCTCCCTGCTCACCGTGCATGCGGCCAAGGGTCTGGAGTGGGACCTGGTTGCAGTGCCCGGCCTCACCAAAGACGTGTTCCCACAGAATGTCAGCGCACGGACCGAGCACTGGCTGACCGATCCCGGGCATCTTCCGGCGTCACTGTGTGGTGACCGGGACTACCTGCCCGACCTCGACCTGACCGGGGTGACCGACCAGAAGGGCGCCGAAACTGCCTACCTCGAGGCCAAGAAGGCCTACCAGGAGGCGGCGGGTATCGAGGAATGGCGCCTTGCCTACGTTGCGGTGACGAGGGCCCGCAACACGTTGCTGTGCTCGGGCAGTTGGTGGACACCCGGAGTCACGTCTGCTCGAGGAGCATCGGCGGTGCTCGACCTCGTCCGCGAACATACGCTCGCAGCAGAATCGGCAGGCAGCCAGGTGTCGGTATGGATGCCGGCTCCGCCGGACGTCGCGACCAACCCGATGTCGGATCATTTCCCGGAGCTGGAGTGGCCGGTCGACCCGCTGCCGCCGGGCCGCAGGGTCGCTCGGGAGGCCGCCGCGGCCCTCGTCGCGAATCCGCCTGAGGATCCGATGACCCTGGATTCGCTGGCCTGGGATGCCGAGGTCGACCTACTGCTGGCCGAACGTGACCGGCAGCAGACCACCATGATTGATGTTGTCCTACCGAGACAGCTGTCGGTGTCGGAGTTGGTGGCGCTACGGCGGGACCCGGACCGGCTTGCCCGTCGAATCCGTCGACCCCTCCCCTCTGCCCCAGCACCGCTTGCCCGTCGGGGGACCGCCTTCCACGCGTGGCTGGAGCGGCGCTTCGGTGCCACCCGGCTGGTCGACCTCGACGAACTGCCCGGCTCGGCCGACGACGGTGCAGCCAGCGACAAAGACCTGGACGAACTCAAAGCCGCCTTCCTGGCCAGCGAGTGGGCCAATCGGGAACCCACGGAGGTCGAGGTTCCCTTCCATGTGCGGGTTGGTGACGGACTGGCGCTGCGTGGTCGGATGGATGCTGTATTTGGCGATGCCAGAACGGGTTTCGACGTTGTGGACTGGAAGACCGGAGCTGTTCCAGTGGGCGTCGAGAAGCAGGCCACCGCGGTCCAGCTCGCCGCCTATCGGCTGGCGTGGGCAGCCCTGTCCGGCGTGGACGTGGACCAGGTCAGCGCGGCTTTCGTCTACGTCCGGCACCACGAGACGGTGCGTCCGGCTGATCTTGCCACCGCCGAGGAGCTCCTCGCGCTGGTCAATTCCCTCCCCGCCGCCTGACTCAGGATCGCGCGATCCCCGAGGCCGTGCCGAGGATCCGGATCGAGCGCTCCGTAATCGGACTGGCCACGAGGATGACCTCGTCGGCCCCGGCCTCGGCGAGCTCGCGCAGGTGCTCCTCGAGGCGCTCGGGGGAGACGCCGGGCGTCTCGGGCGTGGATGAACGTTCACCGGCTGCCGGATCCACAACCACCAGGACGCAGGCGCTGCGCCGGACCTCCTCGGACTTGCGGCCTGCGGCGAGCACCGCATCGGTGATCTGCTCATTCAGAGCCGCAAACTGCCCGGCCGAGTTGCCGTACCCGGCGTACCACGTGTTCCAGGCGTCGACGTGCGGCAGGGTCAGGGCCAACATCCGCGGCCCGTTCGAGCCGATCATCAGCGGCACCCGGCGATGCGGAGCCGGCAGCAGGACGGCGTCGTCGGCCCTGAAGAACTCTCCCTCCGTGCTCGGGCGCTCGCCTGCCAGCAGCCCGCGGATGATCCCGAAGGACTCGGCAAAACGCGTCACCGGTCGGTCATGGGCCAGGCCGAACGCGCGGAACTCGGTCTTGTTCCAGCCCGCCCCGAGGCCGAACACGAAGCGACCGCCGCTGACCTCGTCGAGCGTCGCGGCCATCTTGGCGAGCAGACCGGGCGGGTGGAACCCGATGCAGGCTACGAGCGGGCCGAGGGTTACTCGCTGGGTCACCGCCGCCAAGGCGGCGAGCAGTGTCCAGGCCTCCCACGGCCCGCGTTCGGGCCGTCCGTCGCCCCGATAGAGAAGGTGGTCACCGACCCAGATCGAGTCAAAGCCTTCCTGTTCGGCGGCGCGCGCCATGGCGGCGTACTCCGGCCAGCGCACGTCCCGCTCGACCTCAGGAAGCTGGATCCCGACTCGCAGCGGCACTGCTAGGGCAGCCGGACGTGCTACTTCGCGGCCAGTACGTCGGCTTTCAGGATCTCCGGTGGGCTGGACAGCAACCGGTCAGCATTTTCCATGAGCGCGGCAGCGATCGGCCCGTCGAGGTGTGCCTGGCGCTCTGTGTCACCAGGAAATGCGTCGACGACCCAGAAGGTCGAATCGTCGGTGCGCAACGCCATCCAGATCACCGTGCCGGCCTCCTGGTTGGCCAACTCGAGCGCTCCGGTCAGAAACTGCGCCACCTCGTCCTGGGTGTCGTCCTTCGCGATGATCTTTACTACCAGAGCCTTGCTGACCATGTGCTGCCTCCGATGCCTTCGGGTACGGGTGCCCGTACCGCGTTCGACTGCAACGATAGGCGGGTGCGGATCTCCATCGGCACCTCAGGGTGGAGCTACGGCCATTGGGACGGCGTCCTCTATCCGCCTGGCACGCCGCCATGGCAGCGTCTGGAGCACTACGTCGGGCGCTTCGACACGGTGGAGCTGAACAGCAGCTTCTATCGATGGCCGATGAGCGCGTCCTTCGCGGCCTGGCGTCGGCGGCTGCCGGGCGGGTTCCAGCTGTCGGTGAAGGCGCCGCGGGGTCTAACCCATGCCAAACGGCTGTATTCGCCAGACGCTTGGATCGAACGGATCGCCGCGGGCTGGCACGAACTCGGCAACCGGCGCGCCGTGCTGTTGGTACAGCTTCGCCCGGATCATGAGCGTGACGACGCGCGTCTGGACTACTTCCTGGACCGGATGCCTTCCTGGATTCGCGTCGCCGTGGAGCTACGACATCCCAGCTGGAATGACGACGTGGTCTTCAGCATGATGGCTGGCCACCGGGCGGCGTATTGCGTCATCAGCGGCGCCCACCTGCCGTGCGTCCTGCGGACAACCTCAGACTTCGTCTACGTACGGCTACACGGTCCGGACCGGCAGCACATGTACGCAGGTACCTATCCGGACGCGGATCTGCATTGGTGGGCCGACCGGCTCCGCGAGTGGGACGGCGCCGGCAAGGACGTCTTCGTCTACTTCAGCAACGACGGGTACGGTCACGCGGTCCGCAACGCCGAGACCCTGCGCTCAATCCTGCAAGGGCACAGCTGAGATCGCTTGTACTGCACGGGTAACCGGATCGGTGTTCGCAGGCGGCGCGTCGCCGCCGCAGCAGGCTGCGGCATCCAACCGGCGTAGCGCCGCCAGGACGACGTCGCTATCGGTGGTCGGCCAGAACGCCGGCAGCGAGGCGCGGAGGAAGCTGGCGTACCGAGCGGTTGCCAGCCGGGAGTCGAGTACGGCGACCACGCCGCGGTCGGTCGCTGTACGGATCAGTCGTCCCGATCCCTGAGCGAGCAGCAGCGCGGCATGGCTGGCCGACACCGACATGAACCCGTTGCCACCGGCCCGGGTGACCGCCGTTGCCCGTGCTGACATCAACGGGTCGTCCGGGCGCGGGAAGGGGATCCGGTCGATGATTACGAGCTGACAGGTGGGGCCGGGGACATCCACCCCCTGCCAGAGTGACAGTGTTCCGAACAGGCACGTTGGCGGGTCCGCGGCGAAGGCAGCCATCAGTGTCGGGGTCGCGTCGTCGCCCTGACACAGCACCGGTACGTCGAGGCGCTCGCGCATCTGGTCGGCTGCGGCCTCAGCGGCGCGCCGCGAGGAGAACAGGCCGAGGGTACGTCCTCCTGCGGCCTCGATCAGCGCTGCGATTTCGTCCATTCCGGGCGAGCCGAGTCCGTCTCGGCCGGGCGGCGGCAGGTGCCTTGCGACATAGCCGATGCCCTGCTTCGGGTAGTCGAACGGGCTTCCTGCGTCTAAGCCCTGCCAGGCGGGTGCGTCGGCCCCGGCCAGCCCGAGTGCCTCGGCCGTTGCGTCGAACGTGCCGCCGACGGTGAGTGTGGCCGAAGTCAGGATCACCGTCCGCTCGGTGAACAGACGCTCGCGCAGCAGGTCGGCCACCGACAGCGGGGCGACCTGCAGCACCCGACGGGGCGCACCCGGTCCATAGTCGGACACGGTCAGCCACGAGACGTCCTCGTCGGACTCCTTGGTCAGCCGTTCGGCGACATCGAAGATCTCCGACAGGGCACCGCGCGCGAGCTGTTGGGCTCCCTGGTTGCTCCCGGTGTCCAGCAGCGCAACGGCTGCCGGTAGGGACGTCAAGGCCTCCCGAGCGCCGTCGCGTACGGCGGCTACGGCGCGATGCAGCGCCTCGGGCAGCACATCGGGAAATCGTCCGCCTTCCAGATCCTCGAGTGCGGAGCCGAGGTCGGCTGCTGCATCGGTGAGCCGATGGGAATCCACCTCCGCGTGCCGGGCGGCTGCCCCGGCTGCAGCCGAGACCGAGGTGGCGCTGAGCTGATCGGAGATGACGCCGGTGACTCGGTCGGCGAGTTCGTGGGCCTCATCGATGACCACCACCTGGTGATCGGGCAGCATCGCGCGGCCCTCGAAGGCATCGATGGCAAGGAATGCATGGTTGGTCACCACGATGTCGGACTCGCGCGCTTTGGCACGGGACAGTTCGCTGAAGCAGGTCGCTGCCTGCGGGCAGCGTTGTCCGCCAAGGCATTCGTGGGCGGTGACCGAGACCTGCCGCCAAGCCTGATCTGGCACGCCAGGCACCAGTTCGGATCGATCGCCGGTCACGGAGGAGTCGACCCATTCCCGCAGCCGGAGGACCGCCGCCCCCAGCGACGAGGTCGGGCCGCTGGCGGCGGGTGCTGCGAAGAGGGCCGGCTCCTCGATGGGATAGCCGCCG
Organism: Geodermatophilaceae bacterium; assembly: GCA_013811975.1. GTDB lineage: Bacteria > Actinomycetota > Actinomycetes > Mycobacteriales > Geodermatophilaceae > JACCQS01. The sequence continues at coordinate 10,674 of JACCUF010000095.1, forward strand.
GCCAGCTTGTGCCGGCAGGCGTAATGCGCACGGCCCTTGACCAGGGCCACCTCGGGTCGCCGGCCGAGCAGCGGTGCGAGGGCGCCGACGAGTAACGGGAGGTCGCGATCCACGATCTGAGCCTGCAAGGCCAGCGTCGCGGTCGACACGACGACCGGCTCGCCGTTCTGGACGGCGTGCCGTAGCGCCGGCACGAGGTAGGCCAGCGACTTCCCGGTCCCGGTGCCGGCTTGGACGAGAAGGTGTTCGCCGGTGTCCATCGCCGTCATGACGGCATTCGCCATCTGTTGCTGACCCGCACGCGGTGTCCCGTCGATCGCGCCAACGGCGACCGACAGCAAGTGGGCCACCGGAGGAATCGCCGGTGAACGGGGTCGTCCGGGCACTGGTCGAGGGTAGTGACCAACGCGGATTCTGAGCCGACATCGAAGTTGATCATCGGAACTACGGGGGGTTATCGTGGTGGATCGGCCAATAACCCGGCTCAGTTCCGATGATCAACAGTGCGTGCGCCGACATGGCACCGTGTCATGCAGCGGCTATCTGGTTCAGGATCGCGGCCGTCAACTGGTCCGGCGCGTGCTCCGGAATCCAATGTGAGACGCCATCGAGGATGACGAAGCGATATGCCGCGTCGACGAATTCGCCGCACTTCTGCGCTGCCGCCTGACCTACCGCGAGGTCCTGGGTACTCCAGACGTATGTCGTCGGCACGCTGACGGGCGGCATGTCAACGAACTCCTCGCGGTTCATGGCGCGGTACCAGTTCAAGGTCGCAGTCAGCGCGCCCGGCTCGGACAGCACCGACACGTAATGCTCAACGGCTTCGGCGGACAGGCCGGTCAGCATCGCCCGAAGCCGCCGCGCGTCCTCATCGAGTAGCACTTTCTCGGCCTTGCCCTCGATCCAGAACAGCCGGATGTAGGAGGAGCGCTCCCGCTGGTCGCTGTCGTTGTGGAATGCCCAGGCGAAGGCCATTGGATGCGGTACGGCGACCGCGGTCAGCGAGCGGACCCGCTCCGGATGCCAGGTCGCAAGGCACCAGGCCACGTTCGCACCCCAGTCGTGGCCAACGATGTCCACAGTCGATATTCGCAGGGCATCGAGGATTCCTATCGCGTCAGCCACGATGGGACGCATCCCATAGGCCTCGACGCCGGGTGGTCGCGCACCGGATGAATATCCGCGTTGATCGGGAACGATCACCCGATGCCCCGCCCGTACGAGACTCTCGCGCACGGCGTCCCAGCTGCGTCCGGTCTCCGGGAACCCATGCAACAAGAGCACCGGCCGCCCATCCGCGGGTCCGTCCATGGTGACGTCGAAGGTCAGTTCGCCAACCGACACCTTCATGCAACCGAGACTGCCAGACCGGTACACGGAAGTCCCGCCGACCGCCGCCGCCGGCCGGCAGCCGCCGCGAAACACTGGCAACACAAGTGCGCGACTAGCCTGAGGCGCGTCCCTGCCCAGTGACCGCGCGTCAGGAGTGTGGTCGTGGATCGGAGTCCCGTGCAGCAGTTCGGTCCATATCGGATCGAGGGCGTGCTCGGGCGCGGCGGGATGGGCGAGGTCTATCGGGCCTATGACGAGACCCATGACCGGGTCGTGGCCCTCAAATTGCTCAGCGAGAGCTTGGCCGACGACGCCGGTTACCGGGAGCGTTTCCGGCGCGAGTCCCGAGTAGCCGCACGGCTGCGCGAACCCCATGTCATCCCGATCCACTCCTACGGCGAGATCGACGGTCGGCTTTTCCTGGACATGCGATTGGTCGAAGGCGAGGACCTCGGCGAAGCCCTCGACCGCGACGGGCCGATGCCGCCCGAGCGGGCAGTCAACATCATCGGTCAGATCGCCCGAGCCTTGGACGCTGCGCACGACGACGGGCTGATCCACCGCGATGTCAAGCCGTCCAACGTGCTGCTCAGCAACCCCGGCAGCGACGAGGACTTCATCTATCTGGTCGATTTTGGAATCGCCCGTACGGCGGGCTCGGGCAAAGCAGCTGCACTGACCCAAACCGGTGCAGCATTGGGCAGCTTCGACTACATGGCCCCTGAACGGTTCCTCGATGCTGGCCTAGATCGGCGGACGGACGTGTATTCACTGGCCTGCCTGCTCTATGAGTGCCTGATGGCGAGCCGGCCGTTCAACGGCGACGGACTGCCGACGCTGATGTATGCCCACCTCAACCTGGCGCCACCGCGCCCGTCGACTCAACGCTCTGGCATTCCGCATGGCTTGGACGAGGTGATCGCGATCGGAATGGCCAAGAGCCCCGACCAGCGCTTCGCACGGGCTGGGGAGCTCGGAGCTGCCGCGCGTGCGGCCCTGGCCGGTGCCCGTTCGCAACCGTTGCGACCGGACGGTCCCGGCTCAGCGCCAGGATGGCCGGCCCCGGGGGGACATCCCCGCGCCCATTCCCAGTCGAAACCCAATCCCCTTGCACCGCCCGGGCCTTTTGGGTACTTCGGGCCAGGCACTGGCCCGCCCACCGGCGGACCACCTTCCTACCCCGGACCCCCGGGCATGTCTGGGTCACCGCGTCCCTCTCGCCCAGGGCCCCCGGGTATGCCTGGGTCACCGCGTCCGTCACACCCAGGGCCCCCGAACGCCCTGGGTCATGGCCATCCCTCACAACCGGGCCTTCCCGGGCCGCCGCCCCGCGTCGGGTCAGGCCCAAGACCGGAGCCGGGAGGCCGGTCACTCCCGAGATCCGGCCGAATCCAGATGTTGGCAGCGGCCGCTGCCGCGGTGCTTGTCGTGGTCATCGCCGTGACCCTCATCCTGGTACTCAACACCGGCGATGACCCTGCTACGTCGGCCGATCCGACGACGAGTACGGACGGCCCTACCCCGACCGGGGAACTGCCGGCCGGCGGAATCCTCGACGGCGCCGGCGGCTCGGGGGCCCAAGAGCAGGCAGGACCGGCCGAGGCTGCGGACGAAGCTGCCCTGCGCGAACTCATTCCGCTGGATTTCACCGCGAGCAGCTGCACTGCCACCGGTCGGCCTGCCGACGACGGTTCACTCGCCGCCTTGACCTGCGGAGCAAGCATCACCTCCCCCGGCGCGAACGCAAGCGACTTCTTCCTCTATGACGCCGGTGACGACCTGGACGCAGCCTTCCGGGCCTACGTGCAGGAGCGCTCCCTTGGCGAGCTCCCGTCCAGTGACGCGGCCGAATGCGGCGAGGAGGAAGGCTTCGGCGAATACTCCCAAGGCGGTCCGGTTCTGGGTGCGCTTGCCTGTTTCATCGACTCCGAGAACACCGCCTACCTGGTTTGGACCAACACCGAATTGAAGGTCTTCGCGATCACCTCGGCAGCCGCCGGGGACGCGGCTGGGTTGCGCGCGCTCTACGACTGGTGGGTGGCGCGGGGGCAGATCACCCGCCGCTGACAATTCCCTCCCGTACCTGAGCGAGGTCGGTGATTCGAAGTGCGAGTTCACCCGCGGTGGGAATGCGCCGATCGGGGGAGTCCAGGCAGGCCTGCACAATTGCGGTGATGTCCTGCGGCAGGTTTCGGGCAAGGGTCGGATTCGCCGACATCACCCCGCGGATCGCGACCAGCGGCTCGCTGTCCGACAGCTCGCCGTAGAGCCCGACACCGGCGACCGCCCGGTGCAACGTCGCACCCAGTGCCCATACCTCGCTGGAGCGCGATGGCGAGTCTCCTCGCAGTACCGATGGATCGACGTACTCCACTGTGCCGGAGGTGGCCACGCCGGTCATCGTGAGCCCTGGGCGCAGGGATCGACCCAGCCCGAGGTCGGACAGCGCAGCGCTTCGAGCACCGATCAGCACGTTGCTCGGCTTGATCGCGGCGTGGGCGATCCCAGCCTCGTGCAATGCGTGCGCGGCGCTGGCTGCATGAGAGACAGCGAGTAACACCTCGGTTTGGCTCAGCGGCCGCCCGGGCGCCGACAACGAGCCGAGCACGACGTAATGCATCGCGTAGAAGAACGAGTCGCCAGCCAGGCCGGCCTCATAAACCTTTGCCAGGTACGGCGAGTCGAGGGCCGATACGGCACGGAGTTCCTCGACGCCACGTTCGTAGGCAGAATCGGCGCATGGCCCGTTGAACAGCTTGACGGCGACGAACTCCTCGGCCAGCCCCAGCCGTCGCGGAGGGCGCGCGAGGTAGACCCGGCCGCTGTTGCCGTACCCGAGCGCCCGCTGCACCTGATAGTCGGCGATGTGCGCGGGAACCGGATGCTCAGTCGTGGAGCGGCCACCGATCAACTCGGCCTCGCTGGCAGTCACGGCGCACCGTGCAAGGACTCGAAGACGAAGCTGCGCTCGCCGATGCGTACCTGCATGCTGGGGAGCATCCGGATCGGCTGGCCGGGTACCAGGGCCGACCAAACGGTTGCCTCCCGCTCGGCGACCAGAGTGCCGTTCGCCGACCCACAGTCGACCAGCAGCACATCCCAGTCCTCGAGCCGAATCTCCGCGTGTCGACGGGAGATCACACCGCTGGTGTCGAACAGCACGAGCGGGCGGAGTTGGCCCGCACGTACCCGCTCGTCCACATCGGGTTCGCGCCCCAGCAGGTAGTTCTCGTCGAGGGAGAAGCTGGCTCCGTTGTCGAAGACCAACAGGCCCAGCGGTGGACGCGGTCCCTCGACGAAAACACCGGTGCTCTCGGCCATCCGGATTCCGCAGATCGCACAGAACAGCGTCCGCGGGTCGTTGAGATGGCCGTCCCGGCAGCGATACCCACGAACCCGGGCACGCGAGACCGCTTCCGCGGACTCCAACCCGGCCACCCCCCGCGGAAGTGCCGGCCTTCTCCGGCCGGTTGGGCCGATCCCGTGAATCCGGTCGAAGCGACGAGGTGGGAACGGACTGGCGGACAGTGAGCCACCGTCGCGCGACGGCGCGGGCAGCCTGTCCGAATCCAACGCAACCGTGCCGGTGGGGGTCGTTATGTGCGGCGGCGGCGGCGAGGCCAGGATGGCTCCGCTACCGGGCACCACCCCCGCGCGCAGATCAAATGATCGGGCCAGCCGGGAATCGGGCATGCCCTCGCCGATCTCACACCCGGGTTGGCCTAGATTTAGCAAGAGCGGAGCCGGAGGCCAATCGACCTCCCGGACCAGGACCATGGCGCTCTCGCAGGTCAGGCGCCAGCCGCGCTCGGATACCGCTAGAGCCCCGGCCCCGGCCAGAACGACGGTCAAGCCGTCGTCGGTGGCGGCCACCAGCGCCAGATCAGACGGAGCGGCGCCATCCTCGATCAGCCTGCGCAGCGCCCGGCTGAGCCGGTACCCCGGTGCCCTGATGCCGCCCTCTCTGCTGGCCTCGAGCAGATTCAGGACCGCGCGGAGACTTCGGTCCCCCTCGTGGGTGTCGGCCGACCTGGCTACGAGCAGGACACCGGGCATCCGAGCCACCACGTCCGAGCCTGGCCGTACCGTGACCGTCATCTGGTCGAAGGCAGGCACCGTCGTGGCCGCCACCCGTGGTCGGCTACCTGGCGCCGTGCCCTCGCCGCCCGCTCGGCTCATCCGAACAGCTTCCCCCCACGCCAGCGTCGCCGCACGAGCAGGACCCGGATCGGCCCAGAGAGCGCGACCCAGACCACCAACCAGATGGACACGAACAGCAACCAGTACCCGCGGGCGGTCACGGGCACGTCCCAGAACCAGGTGTCGGTGCCGAGCAGCAGCCAGATCAACGTGCCCTCCGGCACCCCGGCGAGCAGCGAGAAGGCCGTAGGCCAGTCCTTGTCCCACCGGTACTGCTGGAGCAGGTGATAGAGCAACTCCCACAGCAAGCCCAAGACGATGATCAGCCCGAGAACGGTGAAGGACATCTCGTAGGACCTGCCCAGCGGCAACCGGGTCGGCAGGATCGGGGCGATCAAGGCGGTCCAGATCCCGCCGATGACGGCGAAGAGCACGATCCGGGTATGCATTCGCCCGGCCAGGGAATAGGTCATCGATGCCTCAGAGGACCCTGTTGGTGGCCCAGCGAAACCACTCCCGAGCCGATCGGAAGAGATTCAGCCTCGGGCAGAAGCCCTCAGCTGCGAGGTCGTCCGCGATCTCCTGCGCGGCGATCTGCAAGCCGAGGAAGGTGTCGACACCGGGAAGGTAGCTGCCGTGAGTCGCCGCACCTGAGGCATAGAGCCGCCCTCGCCCGCTTCGGGTGCCTCGCACCTCGAAGGACGGCTCGACGTCCAAGCGCCCCAGTGGGTTCCGCCCGGCACCGGTGTGCTGGAGCAGATCGGCCAGGATGCGCTGCTCGCCGATGTCGGACTCCAACCCGGCGCAGTCGATGACGAATGACGCCAGCACGCTGTCCCCGCTCTGGATCCGGGCCGTGATCAGGTCATCAGAACCCGCTTCGAGCGCGTCGACCTCGCCTATGACGGTGGAGTACCAACCCTCCGCCCGTGCAGTGGCCAATTGGATCTGCCAGTTCCTTCGGTACGGCGTCGAGGTGGCACCGAGCGAGTCGTAGAAGGCCGCCCGCTCTGCGCCTTCGGTGCGGCGCGCCCGATCACGTAACTGCCCACCCCACACCGCCTTCGGGTCGTCGAAGGCCTGATAGGCGAAGCCATCGCCACCACCCCGACGCATGAATCGGGGGCCATGGGGTCCGGAGACGTAGCTGCCGAAGATGTGCACCACCCTGGTCTGCAGACCGTGGGTATTGCGTTCGTCGATCAGCCTATGCAGAATCCGTGAGGCCACGATCCCCGAACCCCGTACCAGGACGGTCCCCGGACGACTGCGCAGCTGGTCGTATACGTGCTCGTGCGGTTCATAGGCGTTCACGACTCGACTGGAGTTGCGGGTCGACTCACGATAGGTCGCTATATCGGGAAGGAACTTCAGACCGGCGTAGCCGACGGCAAGGTGCACATAGGTCGACCGGAATGCAATCCGTCTGGCCGCCGCGGTGTTCCATTCTGGCGTGGTCAGGATGGTGAAGTACCCGCCGGCCGCGCGGCGGCGGACCATCCGGACCTGTCCGGTGGCGACCATTTCCGGATAGCGGATGCGGCGGGATTCGCGGGCCATCCAGTCGAGCACCTGGCCGACCCGCGGCGTGTAGTGCTCAGCGAGGAGCGGCTCGGTCAGCACCTGCCACAACGGAGCCAGGAATCCGCGCACTGTGTCGGCACCCACGGCCTCGCGTAAGGCGTAGGACGGGAAGCCCCAGATGTTGTCCGGACAGGCCGAGGAGTCCGAGCGCAGCCGGGCTCCGATCGGCACCTGAGACACTCGGGTGAGGTAGGCGAAGCTCTCCCAGGGCGTGCTCAGCGGCGTGAGCACCCGCAGGGACTCTGTGCGAACGCCGCAGATCCGAAGGTGGTCGACCAGGACGAAGGAGCCGATCCCGCCCCCGACCGAGATCAGCGGTGCCTCCAGGATCGGAATACCGGCATCGAAGAGCAGCTGCTCCGACCAGATGTCGGTGTCCACGAGCTCTGGGGTCAGGTCGCCGGCGCGCACAACGGAAGGCCCAGCGTCGGTCATGGTGTGGTCACGATAGTGCGACGGCCGCCCTGCGCCGGTGAACGTCTGGCCCCCCGGACGTCCCATTCCCCGTACCCTTGCGGACGTGACGGACACGTCCACCGCGGGGTGGTACCCCGACCCTGAGGGCCGCCCTGGCCTCGAGCGCTGGTGGAACGGCCTGGGGTGGAGTGAGTCGATCCGACCGATGTCCAGCTCCGGGACGATCCTGACCGCGCAGGGCGGCGACAGCGTCATCACGAAGTACGGGACCCGGTACGACGCGGCTATGGGCGCGCACGTCGGCTCCGTCGGCTATCCGGTCGACTACCTGCCCGCGTCCGAGGCGCCGTGGAACCCGGCACCCCTAGCGCAGGATCGGGTGGGCGGGCCGGGCGCACCACAGCCGCGGGCCGGCTCAGGTGGCCGGATCGCTTGGGTGGTCGGGTTGGGCGGAGCCCTCGTGCTGGCCCTGATCATCACCCTGGTCGTCTTCGCCGGCGGTGGGTCCGACGGGTCAGGCCCACCGATCGCCATCGGCGGAGTGCCGGAGAGCCCGACCCGGCCGCCAGGCCAGACGCGGATTGTCGACGAGGAGGCGGGAGTCGCCTACCCCTATCTCGGCACGTATTGGCTGGAGTTCGTCAGCGAGGTGCAGGAGACGACGTCGACGGCGGGGCAGTACATCGTGACCCAGGAGGAGGTCCCGACCGGCGGCCAGTTCATCGCGCAGGTGACCTCTGGTCCGTTGCAGGCGTTGTTCGGGTACGCGGGACCCAGTTCGTTTGCCAGCACCATCGCCGCCGTACAGGGCAGCGTCCGTACCAACTACTACCCTGCCCCCAACGAGATCGAGACCCTGCGCGACGAGGCGGTCACCGTCGACGGCGCCGCGGCTTATCTCCTGGAGTTCAACCTGACCTGGGACGTCGCCGGCTATGACTCGACGGGGGAGCGGGCGGCTCTGATCCTGATCGAGACCGGGCGTCCTGCTCCGGCCCTGATGTACATCTCGATTCCGAACACCCACGCCGAGCTCTATGGCATCGTCGACCGCGTCATCGCCGAGATCGACGTCCTGAACTAGCCTTCCTCCAGCGCACCGGCCGACCAATCGTCTAGTCAGCGGCTATCGTCGCGCGGGTGCCCGTCCGCGTCCCCTCCCTGCCGGCCCATCCGCTGCATCGCCTGACTCTGGACAACGGACTGCGGGTCGTACTGGCTCCGGACTCGACTGCGCCGGTGATCGCCGTCGCCGTGTACTACGACGTCGGGATGCGCAGCGAGCCAGCGGGCCGCACCGGTTTCGCTCACCTCTTCGAGCACGTCATGTTCCAGGGCTCGGCGCATCTGCCCAAGCTCGAACACGCCCGTCAGGTCCAGGGCAGCGGCGGGGTCTTCAACGGGAGCACGCATCTGGATTACACGAACTACTTCGAGGTGCTGCCGGCTGGGGCGCTGGAGCGGGCGCTGTTCTGCGAGGCCGACCGGATGGCCGCTCCGCTGCTCACCCAGGAGACCATCGACAACCAGATCGACGTGGTCAAGGAGGAGATCCGGGTCAACGTCCTCAACCGCCCGTACGGCGCCTTCCCCTGGCTGCAGTTGCCTGAGGTGCTCTATGACACCTTCGCCAACACCCATAACGGGTACGGCGACTTCGTCGACCTGGAAAGCGCCACCGCGCAAGACGCTGCGCAGTTCTTCGACTCCTACTACGCGCCGAGTAACGCGGTGCTCGCGGTAGGCGGGGACTTCGAGGTCGAGCAGGCGACCGAGTGGGTGCAACGATATTTCGGGCGCGTGGCTGCCCGGGCCACGCCGGCCCGGCCGCAGTTCGGTGAGCCCGCCCTTACCGAGGATCGGCACGCCGTGGTGGTCGATCCGTTGGCCTCGACGCCGGCCCTTGCCATCGGCTGGCGGGTTCCCGACCCGGTCGATGACTTCACCGGCTTCCTTCCCTACGTGGTCCTGAGCGAGCTGATGTCCGACTCCGATGCATCACGGCTGGAACAACGCCTCATCCATCGAGATCACCTCGCCATCCAACAGGCGATGTACCTGGGACTGTTCGGCGACCCCTTCGATGCCCGCGACGCCACGGCGCTGATGTTCCAGGCCCACCACGGCTCGCACATAAGCGCCGCGCAGTTGTGCGACGCCGTCGATGACGAGCTGCAGTCAGTGGCTGCCGGGGGCGTTAATGACAGCGAACTCGCCCGGGTACAGGCGCGGATCGCAGCGCAGCTGCTGCGCCAGGCCGACCCGGTGCTTGGTCGTACTCAGAGCTTTGCGGCCGGCGAGCTGATCCACGGCCGGGCCGAGTTCGCCACCGAGCTGCCTGGTCGCCTGGCCGACGTGGATGCCGAGTCGGTAGCCGCTGCGGCGGCCGAGCTGCACGCTGCGCACACAGCCGTGCTCGAACTCAAGCCAGGAGCCGGCGCATGAGCGTCGAGGTGACCGACGAGACGAGCGCCTTCGCGCTTCCGCCGCTGATCGAGGCACGCGCCGCCCGGGCACCTCGGGCCGTCTGCGCGACACTGCCCAACGGCCTGGACACCCTGGTCGTACGACGTCCGACCGTTCCGATGGTCGAGGTACGGCTGCGGATCACGCTGCCCGCCGCGAACCGGGCAACCGCAGCGGCGACCACTGCGCGCGGCTCGCTGATGTCGTCCTCGATGCTGTTCGGTACCGCCCAACGCGGCCAGGAGCAACTGGCCAACGACCTGGCTGCGGTAGGCGCGGATCTTTCGGTCTCGGCCGACGCCGATCGGCTGCTGTTGTCCACCGCGGTTCTTCGCACCGGACTGTCCACTGTGCTCGATCTACTGGCTGAGATCGTGACGTCCGCCTCCTACCCATCGGCCGAGGTTTCCGCCGAACGCGACCGGCTGGGCCAGCGGATCGCGATGGCTCTGACCCAGCCCGGCGTGGTGGCCGGGATGGCACGCTCCCGGCGACTGTTCGGTGACCATCCGTACGCGCAGACGATGCCGGATCCGGCCGTGGTGGCTGGCCTGGAGGCAGGGACGCTTCGGCGGACCCACCGCGAGCGGGTGCGTCCCTACGGAGCAACCCTCGTCGTCGTTGGCGACGTGCAACCGGCAACCGTGGTCAGGCAGGCGACATCGGCGTTCGCGGACTGGGGTGGCCCGGCCGGCCGCTCGAGGGTCTTGGCCCTACCCGATTTCGATCCGGTTGGAATCACCCTGCTGGACCGCCCGGGTGCCGTGCAGTCCAACGTCCGGATCGGAGGTGCGGCAGTGGGCCGCAGCGATCTCGACTATGCCGCGTTGAAGTTGGCCAACCTGATCTTCGGCGGCTACTTCTCTTCGCGACTGACCGAGAACCTGCGCGAACGCAATGGCTTCACCTACAGCCCGCACAGCGGGATCGACAACGCCGCGGCAGGTTCGATGTTTCTGGTCGACGCCGATGTCGCCAGTGAAGTGACCGCGCGCGCCGTACACGAAACGTGGTACGAACTCGGCCGGATGGCGTTGGCACCGGTGACCCAGGGCGAGCTGGACCTTGCCCGACGGTACGCGTTGGGGACGCTGGCGTTGTCGACCGCAACCCAGGCTGGCCTTGCCTCGACGTTGAGCAGTCTTGCTGGACAAGGGCTTTCGCCGTCTTGGCTGGCTGGTCATCAGAAGGCTGTGGCAGGGGTGACGGTCTCCGACGTCCAGGAGGTCTCCCGCCGCTACCTCTCGGTGAGCTCGTTGGCCACCGTCGTCGTCGGAGATGCAGCGCTGGTCGAGGATTCGCTGCTGTCGCTCGCGGCGGTGCGGGCTCCCGAGTGAGTCAAGCCATCTCGGCCGAGGATCCGCGGCCCACCACGGCAACTACCGATGCCGGCACAACGCGGTCGGTGCCGCGAGGCGTGACCGTTCGACCGGCGCTGTCCCGCGCCGTGCACGACCGTGACGGTCTACGGCGGCGGGAGGTGCACGCGACCCTGGGCCACGACCCGGACATCCGCGTCCTCGTGGTCACCGACGAGTACCTCGTACCTGTGCTCGAGGCCAAGGGCGGGCCGGCGTTGGACTTCCGGGAAGCCGACGCGATGGACTCCGACCCGCAGGACTGGGCCTACCTCGGGACGCACGGCGGCATCAGCTACGCGATGGCCCGGGGCGAACGAGACGTCCGGGCCGATCAGTGGATGAGTCTTCGGGACATCGGCGCTGAGGTCAGCGACCTCGATGCTGGGCTGCTCGTCCAGGCGGTGGGACTTGCCCACTGGCATGACCGATCGAGGCACTGCACGCTCTGCGGCGCGGTGACCGAAGTGCGTGACGCCGGGTGGGTACGACATTGCCCGGTCGACCGGAGCGACATCTTCCCGCGCACCGATCCGGCGATGATCGTGCTGGTGCACGACGGAGGCGACCGGTGCGTTCTGGGTCGCCAATCCGTGTGGCCGACCGACCGATTCTCGGTGCTGGCCGGATTCGTCGAGCCGGGCGAGTCAGCGGAGCAGGCAGTTGCTCGGGAGGTGTTCGAAGAGGTGCGGCTCACCGTGACCGACATCCGGTACGTCACCAGCCAGCCCTGGCCACTGCCGCAGTCCCTGATGCTCGGCTTCACCGCGCGGGTGGACGGTGACCAGGCGCTGGTCGTGGACCAGGACGAACTCGTCGAGGCAGCCTGGTTCTCACGAGCCGAAATCAGCAACCCCGACCGGATACGGCCGAAGCTGCCGCCACCGGTATCGATCGCCTACCAGCTGATCACCGACTGGCTGGGCGAGAGCCCGGCGGCCGCAGCCCGGTCTTGATCCCCGCCATGCGCATACGTGCGGCCGGGTTCAAGACGGGTCAGGCGGCGAGCTGGAACTTGACCTGCTCGATCGTCGGGTTCGTCAGCGCGGTGCCGTCGGCGAAGATCAGCGTGGGAACCGTCTGGTTGCCACCATTTGCCTTCTCGACCAGATCCGC
>JACCUF010000125.1 GCA_013811975.1 Geodermatophilaceae bacterium
GCCCGTACAGATCCCAGTCCGCCCAAAGCTCGGAACTCCGGCCGGGGCGGCAACCCAGAACATCGCCGTAGAAGGTCGTAGCGGCAACCAGATCATCGACGGGTACGGCGAGATGGAAGCGGGTAGCAGGCATCCATCGACCGTACGCGGCCCAAGAACCCGGCTAGACCGCGTCCCGGCCAGCCCCGATGACGGACGCCGGGTCCAGCCCGCCCTCGGCGGCGATGTAGACGCCCTGGTCAGCAGCGACCTGATCGGCCGACTTGGGTCGCAGCTGCCCGTCCCGGATTTCCTCGGCCCAGTGGCAGGCCACGAGGTGAGGGGCGCGGGTAACCGCACGAGCGGCTGGCGTGCCCCTGGGCGTAGCAACAACCTTCGCGGCCACGGTCGGGGTGCTCAGCTCACGCAACTGCGGCTCCTCGTCGTCGCAGCGGGTCTCCTGCCGCCACGGGCAACGGGTGTGAAACCGGCAGCCGCTCGGCGGATTGGCCGGAGAAGGTAGGTCTCCGGCGAGCAGGATCCGCTCGCGCCGATCCTCCACGTCTGGATCGGGTACTGGTACGGCCGACATGAGCGCACGGGTGTACGGGTGCAGTGGCTCGGCGTAGAGGTCATCCGAGGATGCCTGCTCGACCAACCGGCCCAGGTACATGACTCCGACCGTGTCGCTGTTGTGACGCACGACTGCCAGGTCATGTGCGATCACCAGATAGGTGAGACCGAACTCGCCCTGCAGTTCCTCGAGCAGGTTGATCACCTGAGCCTGAACCGAGACGTCAAGTGCGGAGACGGGTTCGTCGGCCACGATGAGATCAGGTTCCACCGCCAGCGCGCGCGCGATCCCGATCCGCTGGCGCTGACCACCGGAGAACTCGTGCGGGTAGCGACGCAGGGCCGAAGCGGACATGCCGACCGCTTCCAGCAATTCAGTGATCCGGGTCCGGCGGGTCGAGCTGCCACCACCGAGACCGTGCGCGTCCATTCCCTCGGTCATGATCGATTCAATGTTCTGGCGCGGGTCGAGACTGGACAGTGGATCCTGGAAGACCATCTGCATGCGGCGCCGCATCGTACGGAGCTTCTCCCCGTCGATGCTGGCAACATCGACGCCATCGAAGATGACCTTGCCCTCGGTCGGCTCGTTGAGCCGCAGGATGCCCCGGCCGAATGTGCTCTTCCCGCAACCGGATTCACCGACCAGACCGTAGGTCTCGCCACGCCGGACGCTCAGGTCCACGCCGTCGACCGCCTTGACGTGCCCGATCGTACGGTCGAAGAAGATTCCGCTGCGGATCGGGAAATACACCTTCAGGCCAGAAACGTCGAGCAACACCTCGCCTGGCGCGGCCGCGGGTGCCGGATCGGCGGCAGTGGCGGTCTGCTGGTCGGTCATACGATCGTTTCCAGGATGGCGACCTCAGGCGGATGGTCGAGCGGATGCAGACAACGCAGTTGGTGGCCCCCGGCGATCGTGCTCAAACCTGGAGCCTGACCGACACAATCATCGGCGACGTTGTCACACCGCGGTGCGAACGCGCAGCCCTCGCTCCAGGGGATCGCGTCGCGGGCCGACCCCCGAATGGGGTGCAGGGTCTCGCCGCGTACGGCATCCAGGCGCGGAATGGAACCGAGTAACCCACCGGTATAGGGATGTCGCCCTTGGTAGAAGACCTCCCGACGCTCGGCGTTCTCGATTATCCGTCCCGCATACATCACGTGCACCGTGTCGCACAGGCCGGCCACGACGCCTAGATCGTGAGTGATCAGCACCAGCGCGGTGTCCGAGCCCACGACGAGTTCACGCAGCAATTCCAGGATCTGTGCCTGGATCGTCACATCCAGGGCAGTCGTCGGCTCGTCCGCGATCAGCAAGCGGGGCTGGCAGGCCAGGGCCATCGCGATCAGGGCTCGCTGCCGCATCCCACCGGAGAGCTGATGCGGGTACTCAGTGAGTCGCCGCTTCGGATCGGGGATGCCAACCCGGTCCAGCAGGTTCACCGCCTCGGCGCTGGCGGCGTCACCCTTCATACCGCGGTGTCGGGACAGGACCTCGGTCACCTGGATTCCGATGGGGATCACCGGATTCAGCGCCGACAACGGGTCCTGGAAGATCATGGCGATCTCGGCCCCCCGCAGGTTGCGCAGTTCCCCATCGGAGAGCTCCAGCAGGTTCCTGTCCTCGTACAGCACCCGGCCGCTGACCTGCACTCCCCGCTTGGGCAGCAGGCCCATGATCGCCAGGGAGGTGACAGACTTTCCGCAGCCGGATTCTCCGACCAATCCCAGAGTCTGTCCCGGGGCGACCGAGAAGCTCACCCCGTCAACCGCTCGGGTGGCCGTCTCACGTTTGCGCTGGAACACCACCGACAAGTCCTCGACCCGCAACAGCGGCTGGCTGGTGCTGGCACCGGTTGCGACCCTGGCCCGAGCAGTCATGGGTGCACCTGACTCATCGACGGAACTTGGGGTCGAGGGCCTCACGCAACGATTCGCCGAGCAGGGTGAATCCGAGCGCAGCGATGACGATGCAGATGCAGGGGTAGAAGGCGAGTTCTGGCCGTACGGTGAGGAAGTCCTGGGCATCGGCCAGCATTGCGCCCCACTCCGGATTCCCGCGGTCAGCCGGCCCCAGGCCGAGGAAACTCAGGGCGGCCGCCTCGATGATCGCGGTCGCCAGCGACAGAGTCGCCTGCACGATCACCGGAGACAACGAGTTGGGCAGCACGTGACTGAAGACGATCTTTCGCCGCTGAACACCCAGAGATCGGGCCGCCAACACGAAGTCGGCATCGCGTTGGGACAGCATCGAGCCACGCAACAATCGAGCAAAGATGGGGATCTGGGTCACCGCGATCGCGATCATGATCGAGTACAGATTGAATCCCAGGATCAGCGACACGGTGATCGCCATGAGCAGGCCCGGGATCGAGAGCAGGATGTCGACGAACCGCATCACGACGGTGTCGACCTTGCCGCCGAACCCGCCGGCGATCAGCCCCACCGCCATTCCGGCCACCACGCCGATGATCGTGGACACGACTCCGATCAGCAGCGACTGCCGTGAGCCGTAGATCAGCCGAGAGAGTTCGTCGCGTCCGAGTCGGTCCACGCCGAGCGGGTATCCTTCGCGGCTGCCCGGGATGAAGTTCGGTCGTACCTCGCCGAGCAGGTAGAAGATACGAGGATCCTTGGGCGCCAACAGCGGAGCGAAGATCGCGACCAGGATGAAGATCGCCACCAACACCGCGCCGATGATCGCGATGGGATTACGCCGCAGGCGGCGGAAGGCACTCTTGGTCAGCGAGACACCGATCTCGCCAGTGCGCCCAGAGGCGAGCGCGGCCAGTGAATCGATCCGCTCCCGCTTAGCCGTGGACAGTGCCATCAGCGGACCCGGACCCGGGGATCGAGCAGACCGTAGGAGACGTCCACCAACAGATTCACCAGCACGAAGACGATCGCCAGCAGCAGGATGAAGCCCTGCAGAACGGCATAGTCCCGCTGCTGGATGGCGTCCTTGATGAACGAGCCCACTCCTTGGAAGGCGAACACCGTCTCGGTGAGCACCGCCCCGGACAGCAGCAGCCCGGTCTGCAGGCCGATCGTCGTTGACACCGGAAGCATGGCATTGCGCAAAATGTGCCGGCGCCGAATCGTGGACGTAGCAAGCCCTTTGGACTCGGCGGTTCGTACGAAGTCTTCGTTCACGACATCGAGGACCGAGGCCCGGGTGATCCGCACGATGATGGCCAGCGGGATGGTTCCCAGCGCCAGGCCGGGCAGGATCAGGTGCTGAAATGCGTCCCAGGAGGCATCGAACTCACGCGTGAGCAGGCCGTCGAGGACGTAGAACCCGGTCGGATGGGTGCCATCGATCCGGACGTCCTGACGCCCAGATCCGGGCAGCCAGCCGAGTTCGACGGCGAAGACGAAACGGAACAGGTAGGCCAGAAAGAAGACCGGGACGGTGACGCCGAGCAGTGATGCCATCACCGAGGCCGAGTCGAGAATCCCGCCGTGTCGGCGTGCGGCCAAGTATC
>JACCUF010000127.1 GCA_013811975.1 Geodermatophilaceae bacterium
ACCTGGCCAAGCAGTGCGGCCCGGTCTTCCGGGCCGATCCTGGCCTCCTGGCCGAAGACGGATGGCATCCCTCCGTCGACGGGGCCCGGATCTGGGTCGATGCGCTGGAGCCGACGATGCTCGACGCAGCCGGAATGCCGGCCACGTACTGATCCGACCCACCGATTTGGAGATGTCCATGCCCGAAGCTGTCATCGTTGCCACCGCCCGCTCCCCCATCGGACGAGCCTTCAAGGGATCGCTGGCCGACCTCCGTCCCGACGATCTGGCAACTACCATGGTGCAAGCTGCCTTGGACAAGGTGCCCGAGCTGGACCCCAAAGACATCGACGACCTGATGCTGGGTTGCGGACTACCGGGCGGGCAACAGGGCTTCAACCTGGGCCGCGTTGTCGCGATCCTGCTCGGTCAGGATCAGCTGCCCGGACTGACCATCACCCGGTACTGTTCGTCATCGCTGCAGACCACCCGAATGGCGCTGCACGCGATCAAGGCCGGTGAGGGCGACGTGTTCGTTTCCGCCGGCGTGGAGATGGTGTCCAGCTTCGCCACCGGTAACAGCGACAGCTGGCCAGGTACCCAGAATCCGGCCTTCGCGCAAGCGTCCACGCGGACGGCGAAGGTGGCCGAGAACGGCGCCGACGACTGGGAGGACCCGCGAAGCCAGGGTGAGTTGCCCGACATCTACATCGCGATGGGGCAGACCGCGGAGAATCTCGCGCTGACCAAGCAGGTGAGTCGCGCGGAGATGGACGAATTCGGCGTACGCAGCCAGAACCTCGCGGAGCAGGCGATAGGCGAAGGATTCTGGGAGCGGGAGATCACTCCGGTCACCACACCCGACGGCACGGTGGTCAGCGCCGACGACGGACCGCGCTCGGGAGTGACCCTGGAGGCGGTCTCTCAGCTCAAGCCGGTCTTTCGGCCGGAGGGCCGGGTCACTGCGGGCAACTGCTGCCCGCTCAACGACGGGGCCGCCGCGGTCATCATCATGAGCGACACCAAGGCCCGCGACCTCGGTATCACCCCACTGGCCCGGGTGGTCTCGACCGGTGTCAGCGCGCTGTCTCCGGAGATCATGGGCCTGGGCCCGGTGGAGGCAAGCAAACAGGCGCTGTCCCGCGCCGGAATGAGCATCGCAGACATCGATCTGGTCGAGATCAACGAAGCCTTTGCCGCACAGGTCATCCCCAGCTATCGAGAACTCGGCATCGACCTCGACCGGCTGAACGTGCATGGTGGAGCGATCGCCATCGGACACCCGTTCGGCATGACCGGGGCCCGGATCACCGGAACGCTGCTCAACGGACTGCGCGCGCGCGACAAGACCTTCGGCCTGGAGACCATGTGCGTCGGTGGCGGGCAGGGCATGGCCATGGTGCTCGAGCGCCTCTCCTAGTCAGCCCGGGGAACCGCAAGACGCAACGAGGCCCGGCTCCCTTGATCGGAAGTCGGGCCTCGTTGCCGTGCTGTGCAGTGCGGGTCCGCTACTCGCGGAAGTAGCTGAGCAGCCGCAGGATCTCCAGGTACAACCAGATCAGGGTGACCAGCAGACCGAAGGCGGCATACCAGGCGAACTTCTCCGGAGCGCCCCGGCGGATGGCCTGGTCGATCATGTCGAAGTCCAGCAGCAGGAAGAATGCCGCGATGCCGATGACCAGCAGGCTGAACCCGATCGCCAGCGGGCCGCCGTCCCGGAGGCCCAAGCCGCCTTCGGTGAAGAAGCCGGCGACCAGGTTGACCAGCATGAGCACCACGACGCCGATGCCGGCACCGATCACCCAGCGCTGTAGGCGTGGGGTGACCCGGATGGCGCCGGTCTTGTAGACCACGAGCATCCCGACGAACACGCCCATCGTGCCGATGATCGCCTGGATCACGATACCCGGATAGATGAGCTCGAAGACCTCGCTGATCGCGCCGAGCAGCACACCCTCGATGGCTGCGTAGGCCAGGATCGCGACCGGGTTGGTGATGGTCTTGAAGGCGATCACCAAGCCGAGGACGAACCCGATCAGCAGGGCGCCGATGGCCAGCGGCAGGGACTGCTCGGGTTCGAGCAGGAACCAGGTGGCCGCAGCCGACAGGATCGTGACCAGCAGGGTGATCCCGGTCTTGGTGACGA
>JACCUF010000136.1 GCA_013811975.1 Geodermatophilaceae bacterium
CGACCCTCTACATCGAGCGCAACGCGGACGTCCTTGCCGGGAGCATCACCTTCTTCGGGTTCCTGGCGCTGTTCCCATCGCTGCTGCTGGCCGCCTCGGTGCTCGGATTCGTCCTGAGCAGCCGCCCGGACCTGCTCGACGACGTGATCGCGAAGATCGTCGAGTACATCCCGGGTCCAGCGGGTGACCAATTGATCGAAGCGCTCGACGTCACGATCGACTCCCGCGGGTCGGTCGGCATCGTTGGGGTTCTGGGCTTGCTGTACGCCGGACGGGGCTGGATCAGCAAGTTGCGCCTGTCGATCCAGACCCTCTGGCAGGGGCAACCGGAGGAGGCGAGTTTTCTCAAGGACAACGCACGGGACCTGTTGGCCTTGATCGGCCTCGGGGGCGGTCTGGTGGCCTCGCTCGCGGTGACGGCGATGGGTACCGCCGCGGCGTCCTTTCTCATCGACCTGGTCGGTCTGTCCGAGTTTCCGGGCATGACGCTGATCACCGGGGCGCTGGCCAGCGCCTTGGCCATCGCCGGGAGCACGCTGGTGTTCTGCTGGCTGTTTGGCAGTTTGTCCGGGCACGACATCTCCTTCCGCGCCGTTGCGCCGGGCGCGATCCTGGCGGCGGTCGGCTTCGAGATCCTCAAACTGCTCGGCGGCTTCTACCTGTCGCTGGTCTCGAACAGCGTGTCGGCCGGCGTGTTCGGCAGCGTGGTGGGCATCTTGTTGTTCATCTACCTGGCCAGCCGGTATCTGCTCTTCTGCGTCGCCTGGACAGCCACGCTGCCGCGCTTTGCCCGCCTTGGCCTGGGACCAGCGGGAGCGGAGAGCATCGAGTCACACCTCGCCCCTGGGACACCATCCACCGTGCCGGTGCCGCCTCCCTCAGCCCCCTCGCCAGCCGTCGTTGCAGCCGGGCTCGTCGCAACTGTTGCCCTCGCCGCCGTGCTGACGCGCCCGGTCATTCGACGTTGGTGGAACGGGGCCACTCGCCGCGAAAGCGAGGTCGAGCGCGTCTGACCTCATGCAGCGATGGTGACGCCCAGCTGCTTGTCGGTCGTGAGCCGGCCAAGGGCTAGGCCGGCGTAGCGGCCAGACGTCGGAGCGACATCGGCGTAATCCCGCCCCGTGGCCACCGGAAGGTGACGCGAGTCGGCCCGGCAGCCGTTGCAGGGGTCGAACGCCACCGCCCGGGCTTGACCGCCCCTGGCAACGAGGACCTCGATCCAAGCATGCGTACCGCTGTCACCGACCAGGTGACCCGAGACGTACCTCGCCGGTACTCCGGCAGCCCTGCAGACCGCTAGCGCCACATGAGCGTGGTCCTGGCACACACCGTGCCCCCCCGCGAGTGCCTCGGCGGCGGTCGTCGAGCAGGACGTGACACCAAACTCGTAGGTGATCGCGGCGCGGACATCCCTGCAGCAGCGCTCGGCGAACTCGAGGTGGTCTGCGGATGCGGCGCGGATATCGCTGGCCAAATCTCGGATCGCATCGTCGGCCATGGTCAGCCGAGTGGGACGCAGCAGCCGGGGATCCTGCAGAGCAGACAGGGGCAGCGCCGCGTCGACCCGTGGACCCGCCCGCTCCACCACCGCGACGACGGTGAACTCGACCGACGCGGCAACCATGTCAACACCCACCTGGACCACAACATTGCCGTAATCGTCGCGCCGGTTCCAGACCCGCGCATTCCGTACCGAAACGTTGACGCTGTGCAGGCGCCGACGAAGGCTGCCGTGCCGGGCCCGGGGGATGACGATGAGCTGGTGGGCGAGGTCATAGGCGGGAACGTCGTAGTCGTAGCGGAAGCGCTGGCGCAAGACATAGGTCACCCGCCGGGCGGCGTCGAGATCCAAGGCCGCGTCGTCCAGCAGCGGCTGATAGAGCTGCTCCTCGGTCATGCTGGCCCCGGTACCTCGTCCGACCAGACCGTCATGGCCTCGAGTGTGGGGGCGCCGTAGGTCGTGACCATGGCCACATCAAGAGCGTCCCGGCCGCGCCCAATCACGATCCGCCCCTTGCGTGGCCGGTTGTGGCGCGGGTCGAAGGTCCACCATCGATCGCCGAGATAGACCTCCATCCACGCCGCGAAATCCATCACCCCGGGCGGCAATTCGACATCCATCACTGGTAGGTAGCCGAAGACGTAGCGGGCCGGGATGTTCAGCGCCCTGCAGTAGGTGATCGCGAGGTGGGCATAGTCGCGGCACACGCCCTGCCGTGACTCGTGTACGTCGGCTGCCGTCGTCAGTGGTGTGCTGGACCCATAGCCGAACCGCAGGTGACCGTTGACGTGATCCATGATCGCCTGCACCCTGCGATAGCCCGGCTTCTCGGCACCGAAGCGCTGCCAGGCCTCGGCGCCCAAGACGTCGGGCAGAACATAGCGGCTGGGCAACGTGTAGTGCAGCGCGTCGTCTGGCAGGTCGGTCACCGGTGTCTCAGGAGCGTCGAGGTCGACCTCCTCGGTGGCGTCGGGCACCGTGACGAGGGCGTCGTAGCGCAGGGTGAACGCTCCGGCCGGCAGGGTCAGTCGTTGGCAGATGTTGCCGTACAGGTCGGTGTAGCCGTGCCGCTGCAACTCCGGTGTCGTCTCCCACGAGTGCCGCACGAGCGTCGCCGGTCCGCCTTCGACCGGCTGCACCTGGAAGACGGCGGGAGTATCGGTCGCCGAGTCGTACCTGAACTCACAACCCACCCGAACCTGTCGTACAGCGCCCATGGGGGAATGCTGCCTTCCTGTTGTTTCCGATCGGTAACGCGGTGACGAATCGGTGCCGTAATAGCTCTCTGGTACGACTTGCACCATGGGAGGCCTGTTTGACGGCTACCACAGCGTGGCCTACGACGAGATGTTCGCCGGGAACGGCGCGCCGCATCCGCACACCAAGGCGTTGTTCGACGCGCTGCAGTTGCTCTCGGGCGGCGACCTCGAGGAGCGGGTGGCCGTCCTCGACCGCAGCCTGCGCGACCAGGGCATCACCTTCTCGCACGCCGGGCAGGAGTGGATCTTCCCCCTTGACCTGATCCCCCGGCTGATCCCGCCGGCGGAGTGGGTTCTGATCGAGGCGGGCGTGATTCAGCGGGTGCGCGCGCTGGAGGCCTTTCTCGCCGACATCTACGGGCCACGGACCGTGCTCTCTGACGGCATCGTCCCGCACTCGGTGGTGTCCACCGCGACGACCTACCATCGCGCGGCCGCCGGACTGGAACCCGCCAACGGCGTGCGTGTGCACATCGCCGGCATCGACCTCGTCCGTGATGGCGAGGGCGTGCTCCGCGTCCTGGAGGACAATCTGAGGGTGCCCTCAGGCATCTCCTACGTCGTCGAGAATCGCCGCACGATGGCCCGGGTCTTTCCCGGTCTGTTCCTCGAGCAGCAGGTGCAGCCTGTTGCCGGGCACGTCGCACTGCTGCTCGCGGCCCTGCGGTCGTCCGCACCGGCGGGCATCGATGACCCGACCGTCGTGCTGCTCACCCCTGGCATCTACAACTCCGCCTACTTCGAGCACGCCTTCTTGGCCCGCAAGATGGGCATCGAGCTGGTCGAGGGCCGCGACCTGTTCTGCCGCGACAACGTGCTCTACATGCGAACAACGAGCGGCGAGAGCAGGGTGCACGTCGTCTACCGCCGGGTCGATGACGACTATCTCGATCCGGTGCACTTCCGCTCGGACTCGGTGGTCGGCTGTCCGGGCGTGCTCAACGCCGCTCGAGCCGGCAACGTCACGATCGCCAACGCGGTGGGCAACGGCGTGGCAGATGACAAGCTGACCTACACCTACGTGCCGGCGCTCATCGAGTACTACCTCGGTGAGCGCCCGCTCCTGCCCAACGTGACCACCTACCGGCTGGAGGAGCCCGATGTGCTCCAGGACTGCTTGGGTCGACTCGACGAGCTGGTGCTCAAGCCGGTCGACGGTTCCGGTGGGTACGGATTGCTGATCGGACCGACAGCCACCGACGAGGAGCTCGCCGCAACCCGGGCTGATGTGCTCGCCAATCCGAGGGGCTGGATTGCCCAAGAGGTGATCATGTTGTCGACGTCACCGTCGCTCGACGGGGATCGGCTCGCAGCTCGGCACGTCGACCTGCGACCGTTTGCCATCAACGACGGAAGCCAGGTGCGCGTGCTTCCCGGCGGACTGACCCGAGTGGCACTGCGGGAAGGCAGTCTTGTCGTGAACTCCAGCCAGGGCGGCGGGTCTAAGGACACCTGGGTACTGACGTCGAGGCCACTCCGCCAAAATGGGCGCGACGTGCTGGCCCCGCTTCCTCCACCCGCTGTCAAAGCCAGCGCTCCCGACCTGGGGCCTCGGTCGGACCAACCACAGCAACAGCAACAGCAGCAGCAACAGCAACAACAGCAGCAACAACAGCAGCAAGGCGGGCACTGGTGCTGAGCCGGGTCGCGGAGGCATTGTTCTGGGTCGGCCGCTACGTCGAGCGCTCCGAAGACACCGCCCGGCTGCTCGACGTGCACTTCCACCAAGTCGTCGAGGACCCTGCCACGGACGAAGGCGAGATCTGTCGCGTCCTGGCAGCGGTGATGGGAGTGGACTCGGACTCAGACCCAGATACACCGCAGGACATCCGCGAGACCCTGGAGATCCTTGGTTATCAGGCCGACAATCCCAGCTCCATCGTCGGCGCCCTGCTCGCCGCACGGCAGAACGCCCGTGGCGTCCGGGAGTCGCTGTCCGCTGACATCTGGGAGTGCCTCAACACCACCCATCACGAACTGCCCACCCGGGTCGAGGCGGCCCGAGCATTCGGCCCGGCGCCCTTCTTCTCCTACGTGCGGCACCGGGCGGCGATGCTCGCCGGGCACGCAGACGCGACGATGAGTCGCGACCATGGCTACGACTTCCTGGTGCTCGGGCGCAGCGTGGAGCGGGTCGACATGACAGCCCGCCTGCTGGCCGCCACGGTCAGCACGCCGGCGCCGGAGGACGGTTGGATCGCCACGCTACGAGCGTGTTCGGCCCATGAGGCGTATCTGCGGACCTACCAGCGGGGCGTCGAACCCCAGCTGGTTCTGGAGTTTCTGCTGCTGGACCGCAGGTTCCCCCGATCGGTGTTTCACGCACTGGTCGTCGGGCAGGACGCCTTGACTCGGCTGGACCCCACGGCCGGTCGGGCGGGCGCCGGCAACGACGCGCGCCGGGCGATCGGCCGTACCCGCACGGATCTGGAGTTCCTGCCTGCCGAGTTGGTGCTCGAGGATCTGCCCAAGCGCCTGCACGACCTTCAGACGGTGATGTCGGAAGTCAGCGACGCGGTCAGTCGGCGCTTCTTCGACGGCTCCGCGACGATCGGCTGGAGCATCGAGGAGTCACAGCGATGACGGTGTTGCGATGACGGTGTTGCGATGACGTGGCGAATCGCGGTGCGGCACCGCACCGGTTACCACTACTCCACCGCCGTCCGCGCCTCCTACAACGAGGCCAGAATGACGCCGGCGTCCAGCGTGGGACAGCACACCTTGGAGTCCCGGCTCGACATCACGCCTGGGTCTCGGCCACTGCGCTACATCGACTACTGGGGCACCACGGTCGACGCCTTCGACGTGCACGTCCCGCACACCGAGCTGGTCGTCACCGCCTCGTCGATCGTGGAGACCTCAGGCGTAGTGGATCCACCGTCAGCGGTCGACTGGGAGGCAGTCACGGCTGCAGACGTGGCCGACCGCTACGCCGAGCTGCTCGGCCCGTCACGATTTGTCTGCTTCGAGCCGGAGGTGGCCGCAGCGGGGGCGGCGCTGGCGGGCGAACTCCCACCCGCCGAGGCAGGCATTCAGGCGGTTGCCTGGTCGCATGAGCAGCTGACCTACGAGCGGGGCCAAACCGGTGTGCACACCACCTCGGCGCAAGCTCGGGCAACCGGAAAGGGCGTCTGCCAGGATTTCACGCACCTGAGTCTTGCCGTCCTGCGGGCGATGGGTCTACCGGCGAGATACGTGTCCGGATATTTGTACCCGATCGCCGGCCACACCGACCGGAGCATCGGCGCGACCACGAGTGGTGAGAGCCACGCGTGGGTGGAGTTCTGGGCAGGGGACTGGATAGCCGCTGATCCGACCAGCCTGGCCGCCGTCGGCGAGGGATACGTCGTCGTGGCCCGCGGTCGCGACTACGCCGACGTCCGGCCGCTGTCCGGCGTCTATCACGGCCCCCCGGCGGAGTCCCTCGGCGTCACGGTGGAGCTCACTCGGCTCCGTTGACCCTGCTGTGGCCGCTGGAGCCGAGCCCGCCGGCACCAGATCAGCGTGCCTGCCGCGATCGCCACAGTGCCAGTGGTCAACCCCAATAGCGGCAGTGCCCAGAGGCCGGTGGGTGTGGACTCCGTGGCGGCGCTGACGGTGCCCCCTGGCACGGCGAGGGACGCCGCGGAGTCCCGCGGGCCGATCGCCGGCGGGAAGTCGGCCGCACCTGGCGCGACGAGTTCGCCGACCGACGACGTTTTCGTTGGCAGCGCGAATCCCCAGTCCAGAAGGCGGGCAGCCTGTTCCCAGGTCGGGATCGGCACCTGCTCTGCCTGCATCAGACTGACGACGAGACGACGACCGTCGCGTTCGGCAGCTCCGACGTAGGAGTAGCGCGCCGCGTCGGTGAACCCAGTCTTGCCGGCGATGGCACCGGGATAGTTGATCAGCAGTTGATTCTGGTTCTGGATCTCGAAGCCCGGGTCCATGCCAGGAACAGCCGGTATCTGGGCTCGCGTGGCGCTCATGACCGCCAACAGCGCAGGATCGGCGGCGGCCGCGGTCATCATCAGGACCAGGTCATAGGCCGAGGAGCGTTGGCCTTCGACGTCCAATCCGCTCGGGCCACCAGGGGAGGTGTCGTAGGCCCGAAGCCAGTCCGCAGTCTCGTACATCCTGTCGAGGGTGGGTTCCAGTCCACCGGCGGTACGTGACAACGCATTCGCAGCGTCGTTGCCGGACTGCAGCATCAGGGCTAGCCACAACGTCGCCACGTCGTACTGACCATCGCGGATCAGCCCGACCCGGCTGCCCTCGGCCTCTTCGTCCGCGACCGTCGCGGTGACCACGGTGGCGGGGTCCAGCCTTGGGTAGAGCGACAGCAGGGTGAGCAGTTTCAGGGTGCTGGCCGGGTAGTAGCGCCCGTGCGCGTCGTTTGCGGCTAGAACCTCTCCGCTGGTCGCGTCGGCGATGACCCAGCCGTGCGCGGTGATGTCGGCCGGCAGCGGGGGGGCGTCCGGGGGTAGGACGAGTCCCCGCGAGGCCAGGTCCGCACCGCCGACCGTGTCCCCGTTCGGAGCGTGGCCGAGCGGGGGACCGATCGGGTCGGGGACGGTCGGGCTGGGCCCGGCGGGGTTGGCCGTCGGCCGTGGTGAATCGGCGAGCGCTGTCCCAGGCCATCCGAGGAACGCGACCAACGCGAGGCACACCGCAACGGCCGCGACGCAGCGTCGCACAGCCGCGACGTTACCGTCGTAGGAGTTGGAGTGAATGGATGACGACCCGCGCGTCCGGTCAGAAAGCGAACAGTCGACAACGAACGTGTCTCGGTCGACCCAAGGGGTCCCGCCGTGCGCGGCGTGCGACTACGGTGGCCGGGATGCCTGCCCGGAACCTCGGTACGGCTACCTACGAGAGGAGAAGGCGTTGCGCGTACAGCGACGTATGACGACCCTGGCAGCGGTCCTGGCAGGGGCGCTTGTCCTGGCCGGATGTGGTGGCGATACCGGTGGCGATACCGGTGGCGATTCCGGTGGCGGCGGAGACAGTGGCGGCGGCGGTGGTGATGAGGCGGCCAGTGAGATCAACGTCGGTGTCGCCTATGACGTCGGTGGCCGCGGTGACCAGTCGTTCAACGACTCGGCAGCCGCTGGCCTGGACCAGGCCGTCGAAGAGTTCGGGATCAAGGTTGACGAGGCCGAGGCCGGAGACGGCGAGGACGATGCGGCTCGTGAGGAGCGGCTGCGGCTTTTCGCCGAGAACGGCAACAACCCGGTCATCGCGGTTGGCTTCGTCTACGCCACCTCCCTCGCGGTGGTCGCTGAGGAGTTCCCGGACACCCAGTTCGCGCTGATCGACTCGGCTGATGCCACGGCCGACAACATCACCAATCTGCTCTTCGCCGAGGAACAGGGTTCGTTCCTGGTCGGCGTGGTCGCCGCACTGAAGTCCGAGTCGAAGAACGTCGGTTTCGTCGGTGGCGTCCAGGTGCCGCTGATCGAGAAGTTCGAGGCCGGTTTCGCCGCTGGTGTGGCGGCTGTCGATCCGGCTATCGAAGTGCAGGTCCAATACCTCACCCAGCCGCCGGACTTCAGCGGTTTCGGGGACCCGGCCAAGGGCAAGACCGCGGCTGAGGGCATGTACCAGAACGGTGCCGACATCGTCTACCAGGCCGCTGGCGGCTCCGGTGGCGGCGTCTTCGAGGCCGCATCGGAGGCCGGGGCCTTCGCCATCGGCGTCGACTCCGACCAGGCGGTGACGGCTGACCCGGCCGTGGCCGACGTGATCATCAGCTCGATGCTTAAGAACCTCAATGTCGCCGTCTTCGAGT
>JACCUF010000241.1 GCA_013811975.1 Geodermatophilaceae bacterium
GCCCAGCTGGAGGCGCGCCGTGAAGCCGGCCAGGTCACCCTCCTCGGCGCCACCCACTGGAACTCCGCGGCCTTCGAGGAACTCGAGGCGGTCATGCGGACCGGCCGGCTCGACGCCATCCAGATCCCGTACAACCCGCTCGAGCGTGAGGTTGAGGCCCGGATCCTGCCGCTCGCCGAAGAACTCGGACTTGGCGTGCTGGTGATGCGGCCCTTCGGTGGAGGTGACCTGGCAAGCCGGCGGATCAGTGACACCGACTTGGCGCCGCTGGCCGATCTCGGTATCACGTCGTGGCCGGGCGCGCTCCTGGTCTGGGGGCTCAGTGATTCGCGGATCAGCTGCGCGATCCCGGCAACCAGCAAGCCAGACCGTGCCCGGACGAATGCATCCGCCGGTTCAGGACCCTGGCTCGATCCGGATGGCCGGCGCCACGTCCAGCGACTTGCCACCGGGTCCGAGGACTGAGCCTTAGGCCTCGTACTCCCGGGCCGCGAGCTCCCAGCTGCGCGCCCTCGGGAGCGCCTCCCATTCCTCGCGCAGCAAGGCCATCCGGATGTCGTCGCTCCAACGTCCGTCCTGGTAGAAGGCGCGCCGAAAGCGCCCCTCCTGTGTGAACCCGGCCTTGGCGTACGCGGCCTGGGCCCGCTCGTTGAGCGCATCGGTATCCAGCCAGACGCGCTCCATCCGCAGTTGCCCGAAAGCGAAGTCCATTAATGCGTTGACCGCGTCCGTCCCCAGGCCATGGCTCCACAGCTCTGGCTCGCCGATCGTGATGCCGAACGCGCAGGAGCCGTTCTGTCGGTCCAGATCGAACAGGTCCGTTCGACCGATCCTTCGATCTTCGTCGAGCAGGCAGATCATAAACCGGAAGACGTCGGCGTCAGCGCTCTTGACGGCCTCCTCGTAGCGTCGGTGGCGGTCAGCACGGCTGATCGGCGGATCGCCCATCAACGCTTGGACGCGAACGTCTTCATACCAGCGATGAACTACATCCACATCAGCCGGTTCCAGCGGACGCAGGTAGACCAGCTCGCCCCGGAGTCCGCGGACTGGACTGCTCTGCATCGAATGGAACCTACTGACCGGTGGGGCTCAGTCGGCGCAGAGTTCTGCGGTGCGCTGCAAGGTTCGGCGGGCGGCCGCGGGCTCCCGTCGGCCGAGACCGCACGAGGAGGCAACGTCTACTTCTCGACCGAGCAGCTTCTCGATCATGGCCAGCACCCGTCGCTGCTCGTCCAAGCTCTGCTCCTCATGGGCGAAACCCGCGATGAACCGGGTCTGCGCGGGGAGCTCAAGAGCGGCGAGCGGGGCATAGAACGATTCCGTTGTCGACGGCGGGTCGTCGGCGGCAGCGAGCGGGGCGTGGACAAACTCCAACGGCCGCCCAGCCGGCCACGCCGCAATGATCGCCTGGGTCAGCGAGACCAACGGCCTCACATCTTTCATCCGGCCGAACGCGCGATGGTTCATGTCACCGAGGCACAGATGGATGCCGAAGCGAGTGCCCTCGGTGCTGGCCGTGGCAACCCTGGCGATCGACTTGCCGAACATCCGGGCGAGAAGCGGATGCATGGGCGCCGGGACCTTGGTCAGCAGGACCAGTTCGGCCGGGATCTCGAGTTGGAACACCACCCGATCGCCCAGGATGGCGTGAATCCGCCTGATCTGGGCGACCGTCGCCTCGGTGAATGCTCGACGATGGCGCAGCGCGCCTACCGGCCCAAGCGTGAACATCGCCATGTCGAAGTCCCCCGGCACACCAACGAGATAGTCCAGGTCAGCACGCCCACTGTCCCGGCGGACCTCTTCGAAGGTCGGCAAGCTTTCCTCCACGGCTCGGACGAGCCCGAAGTCCAGGTTGGCGCCGAGCAGCTGGTGGCCGCGCTTGACCTTGAACCGCGGAGTCTAGTCATAGTCTGACCCGTCCCCCTCCTTCGCCAGTTCGAGATCAGGGTGAGCACGCAGACTCTCGATGATCGAGATGATCCAGTTTCGCCGCTCCCCGGTCTCACCGTCGGGGAGGCTGCGTAGCTGGGGCCCGAGCGTGGTCATCGCCAGCTGCATCGCCTCTCGGGGAGTGTCCCCCGGGATGCTGCCCACCAGATGCGCGTGACGAGCCGCCATCACGCCATCACCGGAACCTGAGCCATGGCGTTGCGCAACTGCTCCTCGGGGAAGTCCAGGTCGCTCATCTGTCCGGACAGGAAGCTCTCGTAGGCACCCATGTCCAGGTGGCCGTGCCCGCACAGCGCTGTGAGGATCACCTTGGACTCGCCGGACTCCTTGCAGCGATTGGCTTCCCGGATCGCTGCGGCAAGGGCGTGCGTCGGTTCGGGTGCCGGGACGATCCCCTGGGTACGGGCGAACATCAGCGCGGCGGTGAAGCACTCCAGCTGGCCGATCGCCTCGGCCTCGGCCAGACCCAAATCGTAGATGTGCGAGACCAACGGGCTCATCCCGTGGTAGCGCAGCCCGCCGGCATGGATCGGGTCGGGGATGAACCCATGCCCGAGAGTGTGCATCTTCATCAGCGGTGTCATACCGATCGCGTCACCGAAGTCGTAGCGGTACTCCCCGCGGGTCAGCGACGGACAAGCAGCCGGCTCGACACATCGGATGGTCGGATTCATCTTGCCGGCCAACTTCTCCCGCAGGAACGGGAACGACAGCCCGCCGAAGTTCGAACCGCCACCGGTGCACCCGACGATGATGTCCGGCACCTCCTCGGCCATCGCGAGTTGACGCAGCGCCTCCTCACCGATGACCGTCTGGTGCAGCAGGACGTGGTTGAGGACGCTGCCCAGTGCGTACCGGGTGTCCTCCCGCGACACCGCGGCCTCGACGGCCTCCGAGATTGCGATGCCCAAGGAGCCGGTGCTGTCCGGGTGCTCGGCCAGGATCGACCGGCCGGCCTCGGTCAGGTCGGAGGGACTCGGGTGCAGGGTCGCGCCGTAGATTTCCATCATCGTGCGGCGGGCCGGCTTCTGATCGTAGGAGGAACGGACCTGCCATATCTCGCACTCGATGCCGTACTGCGCGCACGCGAACGCCAACGCCGTACCCCATTGCCCCGCACCGGTTTCGGTCGTCAGCTTGGTGACGCCCTCCGCGTGGTTGTAGTGTGCCTGCGGTACGGCGGTGTTCGGCTTATGTGATCCGGCCGGGCTGACGCCCTCGTACTTGAAGAAGATCTTCGCTGGGGTGTCGAGGAACTTCTCCAGCCTCCGCGCCCGAACCAACGGCGAGGGCC
>JACCUF010000165.1 GCA_013811975.1 Geodermatophilaceae bacterium
GCAGGGCGAGGATGGCAACGGGCGCGGCTCGCCCGCCGTACCCCCGCGACGTCGGGGGCAGCGTGGATGCATGTGAAACGGTGAGATGTGACATGTGGACCTCTCGGTGAGCGATCCGACGAAGAAGGCCCGGTACCTCTATGAAAAACCCCCTTGCGTCTGATGAACGCGAAGGGGGCGGCGCAGGTGAGATACCTGGGCTCCGCCCCGCAGACCTCGGCGTGATGGAGTCGCTCGTGCGAAGCAGGTAATCGGGCTCGTCGGGTACGCCCACGGGCGTCTCGACTTACCGCTGCGGGTCAGCGCCGGACTCTCACCGGACTTCCCCTACCTCAGCACTTATGCAGTTGTTGTGCCCAGGATGCTCCACCAGCCGATACCGGAAGTCAATTCGGCAGTTGCTACGCCCCGGTGTCGCCCCGATTTCCCGCCGCCTGGCCGGTCGCGAGACGATGGCCACGACGGCGAGCTACCTCGCAGTCGCAGATCGCCCTGAAGTGAGGAGGCAGCCGTTGCTGTACGTCATGTCCCGGTTCGTCCTCAAGCCGCTGTTCTGGCTGTTCTTCCGGCCACGGGTCACGGGGCGGGAGAACGTACCCGCCACCGGCGCTGTCATCCTCGCCAGCAATCACCTGTCATTTATCGACAGCATCGTGATCCCCCTTGTTTCACCGCGCAAGGTCGCGATGTTGGCCAAGGCGGAGTACTGGCACGGCACGGGCATCAAAGGTTGGGGGACCCGCACGCTGTTCTCGACCCTCGGGGCGCAGCCGGTTGAACGTGACACGCACCGAGCGGCGCAAGCCGCTCTGGACACCGCCCTGTCCGTACTGAACGACGGGGATGCTTTCGCCATCTACCCGGAAGGAACCCGATCCAGGGACGGAAGACTCGCGCGCGGAAAGACCGGTGTCGCGTGGCTGGCGCTCACCGCGGACTGCCCCATTGTTCCGCTGGCCATTCATGGCACAGACCGGATCATGCCGATCGGCTCCCGGGGACTACGGCCGCATCGGGCCAGCGTCACCTTCGGTAAGCCGTTGCAGTTTCCCCAGTACGCCGGACAGGCTGCCCGCGGCAAGCCCCGCCGGGAGGTGACCGACACGGTGATGAACGAGATCGCGAGACTGTCCGGTCAGGACAAGGATGGATGGGGTGCGCCTGTCTGACGAGCAATCCCGAACCCGGTTCACCGAGGCTCGGGTCGCTCGGCTGGCCACGATGGCCGAGGACGGCTCTCCGCGACTTGTCCCGATCACGTTCGCCGTCGTCAGTGGCGCCACCGCGCCTGATGTCATCGTCTCGGCGGTGGACCACAAGCCGAAGTCCACGACCGCCCTGGCGCGGCTGCGCCGAATCCAAGACGAACCGCGGGTGTCGTTGCTCGCCGACACCTACGCCGAGGACTGGACGCAGCTGTGGTGGGTGCGAGCCGACGCGCGGGCCGAGGTGTTGACAGGGGGAGCGGCGTGGGAGATGGCAATCGCCGCGCTGCAGGAGAAGTACGAGCAGTACCGGCGTGCGCCGCCGACAAACGCGGTGATCCGGTGCGTCGTCGAAGCATGGTCCGGTTGGACGGCGAGCGAGCGATGAACAACGTAGGCCCGAGGTACCGGTAGGCCCGAGGTACCGGTTGGCCCGGGGCAGGGATACGGTCCCGGGCATGAGCATTTCGACCGCGCTGGATCGGCTCGCCGACGCCGGACGCCTTGACGGAGTCATCCGCCCGGTTCGCGGCGCGGTGAACAAATTGATGCGACCGCAAGCGGTCAAGGACGCATTGCACGGGGTGTGGCTCGGGCATCCGGTGCATCCGCCGCTGGCCCAGGTACCTCTCGGCGCCTGGATGTCCGCGGGCCTGCTGGACGCTCTGCCAGGTAACCGGAAACAGGCCACGTTGCTCATCGCGACCGGTCTGGCCGCCGCCGTCCCCACCGCCGCGGCCGGAGCCGCTGACTGGTCGGAGTCGGAGATCGGCCAGCAACGGGTCGGCGCCGTACACGCCGTCATGAACACAGCGGCCGTGGCCCTGTACGTCGGGTCGCTGATCGCCCGAGCGCGCGGTGACCATCGGCTGGGTCGTCGCCTGGCCTACGGTGGCCTGGGTCTGGCCTCGTCATCGGCCGGGATCGGGGGACATCTGGCCTACTCACAGGGCGCCGGAGTGTCGCATGCAACGACCGCCGCCCGCACGCTCAGCCACGACTGGATCGACCTGGGTCCGCTGACGGACCTGCCCGAGGGCAAGCCCGTCCTGCGGGTGAGTCAGGACAGCGACCGCCCGGCGTCCCTGTGTGTGGTCCGGCGCGGCGCCGAAGCACACGTCCTGGTCGATGCCTGCTCGCATCTGAGCGGGCCGCTGCACCAGGGCGACCTGACAGAGGTCGGTGGAGATGAGTGCCTGGTCTGCCCGTGGCATGGCGGGACATTCGCGTTGAAGGACGGTCGCGCCGTACGGGGTCCGGCCGTCGCTGCAGTCACCGTTCTGCGTACCCGCGTCAGCGATGGGCGGCTACAAGCGAGGGTTCCCGAACGGCATCTGGGCTGAGACCGATGACCGAGCACGGGGTCGACACTGTTCTGCTCGATGTCGACGGCACGCTGATCGATTCCTCCTACCAGCACGCGCTGGCCTGGCACCGCGCGTTCAGGCAGCATGACCTGGCTATCCCGATGTGGCGGTTGCAGCACCGAGCGATCGGCATGGGCGGTGATCGCTTGGTGGGTGGTGCGGGCCCGGTGGACGGATAGACCAGCGCCGACGACGCAGACGATTCCAAGCCGGCGCCAGACATCCTGCAGGCAGCGCTGACAGAGGTCGGCGGTCAGGCTGCGGTATGCGTCGGTGATTCGACCTATGACGCCGAGGCTGCGGCAGGAGCGGGCTGGACGTGTATCTGCGTCCGCACCGGTGGATTCGGGGACGCCGAGTTGCGCGATTCCGGCGCGGCGCACATCTTCGACGATGTGGCCGGACTCCCCGACCAGCTCGACGCGACCCCGCTGGCCAGGCCGAGCAAGAAATAGCCCTCCAAGAGCGTTGGCCGTGTCCCGATCGCAAAACCTGTCAGTCCGGCCATTCCTGGATACGCTCCCCGCGGACGAGGACCCTCGGCCCCGGTGACTCAGCGAGGAGCTCCGCATGACAGACGCTCGCGGTCCCGATGGTTCTCCCGACGATTCCACGCTGGCGAACGTCCCGCCTCCACCTGTCCGTACACCCGTGCTCCGCCGCATCGTGCTGGCCGTGCTGACGCTGATCGTCCTGGCGGGAGTCACCGGGTTTCTTGGCGTCCGGACCGGCACGGTCACTGCCAACGGGGACGGCTACGCGATGCAACTGGAGTACGCACAGATCGCGCGGGCCGGCCTTGATGTTCCCTTCGACGTGACCCTCACGCATGAGGGTGGCTTCGATGGGGACATCGTCCTGGCGATGACCGCGGACTACTTCGACATCTTCGAACACCAGGGCGTGTCACCGGAACCGGACTCGGAGTCAAGCGAAGGCCCCATGGTGTACATGACGTTCACCGCGCCGCAGGGAGACGAGTTTCGGATGGGTTACGACATATACATCCAGGGCTCGAGTCAGGTCGGTGCCTCCGGCGAGGTCTGGCTGAGCGTCGATGACAAGCCGCTGCTGTTGGTCTCCTTCACGACGGTGTTGTTGCCCTGATGGAGATCGTCTACCGGGCAGTCTTCATGTTCGTCTTCCTTTGGGTGATCACGCGGGTCGTCGGCCGGGCGACTCTCGGCGAGCTCAGTACCTTCGAACTGCTGCTCTACGTCACGATGGGAGACCTGGTCCAGCAGGGGGTGACCCAGCAGGACTATTCGGTGACCTCCGCTGTGCTCGCGGTCGGAGTCTTCGCGCTGCTCACCGTCGCCATCTCCTACGTCAACTGGCGGTGGCCGCGTGCTCGCCCGGTGATCGAGGGGATACCGATCATCGTGGTCTCCGACGGAGAGCCGGTGCTCGATTCGATGCGCAAGGAGCGGTTGTCCATCGATGACCTGATGACCGCGGCCCGCGAAGAAGGCATCAAGCGGTTCAGCGATGTCGAACTGGCGGTGTTCGAGTCCAACGGGCGGATCTCGTTCTTCACCCGTTCCTCGGATGACTCGAGCGGTGCGCCCGATCCTGCACCGACGGGAACTTAGGGTGATACCACCGGCCACGGATAGGGAGACGACGTCCCGTCGAAGACGACCCGGGCGCGGAAGTGTCAGTGCACATCTCGCGGAGGATCCGGTTTATGCTGCCCAGGCAACCCAGCGAAGCTCAGCTCACACTGTGCAGGCGTTCCCCGACGGACCATGATTGCCTCCTCGCCTGCACCACAAGGTGAGGTTCCGACAGTCGCGGCCGTACGGGACGCCAACCAGCCGATCGCCCGATGCTCGCGCACAACTCCCCGACCGCAGGCGAACTTCGCACGTGGCGAGCGACACCTGCGCGACCCGGGCGGTGCTTGCGAACGGTTCGGCCGGACGGACGCTGTTCGCCAGAAATCGCTGATCGGGACGGGCACGTCGGCCCTCTCCCAAACCGACCGACCCATCCAGGGGAGTGGCGGGCCCTGGGCCCGTCCCGAGTCCGCGCCGTTACCGGTAACCGGACCAGCTTCGGCCGACCCCGGCGGGCATCCTACGGGCATGCCCTTAGCGATCGATGACGATGACGCTTGACAATCCACCGCTGTACGGCAGACTGTATACACATGACCACGACCACTGGAGCGACCGAAACATGGCAGGCACGGATCACTCACGATCTTGCCGCGCAGCTTCGCCGGGACGCGGAACTCCTCGGCCTTGACGGACGCACGGAGATCGTGAAAGCAGCGTTGGAACTGCTGCACCGTCGTGCGGCCGAGGAGCGCATGGCGCAAAGCGTCGACGACTTCTACGGCGACAGGGAGCCACCCCTGCCTGTTGGTGTCCGGCCTGCGCAGGCTAAGAGCCAACCCGATGTCACTACCTGAACCCTTCCGAGGCGAGGTGTGGGATGTTGACTTCGACGATTTCGGGATGCACCCGGCGGTTGTGCTCAGCATCAACCCGTTGAACGCGCGACTCGGCCACGTCGCGGTGATACCCGTGACGGGCAGCCATGGACCGGAGCAGACACACGTACCGCTTACGGCTGACGCGGGGCTCACTCGATACGAGGAGTCCTTCGCGGA
>JACCUF010000170.1 GCA_013811975.1 Geodermatophilaceae bacterium
TCCCGGTGTTGGCGCGGCTCAAGCCGGACAGCCACGACGGTAACGTCGGACACGTGGTTGAAGATGTCTCATCGGAGTCTGATGGGCAGCGACAGTCCAGCGATCTCGGTCCGAGCGGCAAGCTGCCGATCAAGATGCTCCACGACCGACTGCTGGTCAGCTTGTCCAAGGAGGCCGGTGAACGGCGCTCCAGCGGGGGCATCGTGATCCCGGCTACCGCCCAGATGGCCAAGCGGCTGGTCTGGGGCGAGGTCGTCGGCGTCGGCAATCACGTACGTCAGATCAAGCCAGGTGATCACGTGCTGTTCTCTCCCGATGATCAGTTCGAGGTCGAGGTTCGCGGCGAGTCGCTGATCATCCTGCGAGAACGCGATGCCCATGCGATCGCGGCTGAAGGCATCGAGGAATCCACCGGCCTCTACCTCTGACGAGAATCTGTTCCTCAGCGGTTATCGGATGACCGCGGAATGGGGCAGCAGGCGGGTCAGAGCCGGCCCCCACGGAGGCGGGCGAGCCAGGCTGTGGCGTCGGCGAAGGCGGCGTCGTCGGCCCGCTCGGGTACGGACTTCGGCGACCTGCCATCTGCCCGCGGATAGGAGCCGAGGAAGCGCAGATCCGCGCACAACCGGCGTAGGGCGGTCAGCGCCTCACCGACCCGATCATCTGCGACGTGTCCCTCACAGTCGAGGGAGAAGAAGTAGATTCCCAATCGCTGCTTGGTTGGCCGGGATTCGATCCGGGTCAAGCTGATCCCGCGGATCGAGAACTCGGTCAGCACCTCGAGCAGTGCACCGGTGTGGTCATCGTCGATGAACGCGGCCACGGACGTCTTGTCGTTGCCTGTGCGCGGTGGCGGTGGCGCGGGCCGGGACACGAGCACGAACCGGGTCACCGCTCCCTCATGATCGGCGACGTCGTCTCGTACGACCGTGAGCCGGTACCGGGCAGCAGCGAGCGGCGAGGCAACGGCCGAGTCATATCGACCCTGAGCCACCCCTTCGGCTGCGGCGGCCGTAGATGCCGTGGCGATCACCTCGACGTCGGGCATTATCGACTTTAGCTGGCGCCGGACTTGGGCATAGGCGTGCGGATGGGTGGCGAAGGTTCGGATCGCCTCCGCCGAGGTCCCGGCGCGTACCAGCAACGGGAACGTCACCGGCACGAATACCTCACGGACGATGACCAGTGGGTCGCCGGTGGCCAGTTCGTCCACCGTCGCGGCGACGGACCCCTCGATGGAGTTCTCGAGCGGAACCAGCCCGGCATCGGCCTCGCCCCGGCGTACGGCGTCGAGGACATCGCTGACCGACGGCAGCGCCTGGCCGGCAGGCTCGCTCGCGCCGGGGGTAGCCGGGAGGGTGCGCAGTGCCTCTTCGGCGAAGGTGCCCTCCGGACCCAGAAAGGCGAAACGCGTCGGCGGAACCCCTGGCATTGGTGGGTCAGGGGCGCAGGAACCGCGTTGCGGTCCTGCTTCCCCATCCCCCTTTCAAACCGTGCGTGCGGTTTTCCCGCACAGGGCTTACCGATGGTCTTCTTTGCAAGGTTAGGCCGCCTTCGGATATCGGATGGTGCCCATCAGCTGATGCAGGCCCTGGTCGTGGAACCAGGCCGGCGTCCACCTGTCGGCCTGACCGGCGCGTAGGTTGCGGCCTCGCTTCTTGATCAGCAAGCGTTTGAACCGCCATGCGACACGGTGCAGGTAGTAGCGCACGATCCGCTTCTGCTCCCACAACCGACCCGACATGCGGGCATGCAGATGGCAGCCCAGAAAATCTAAGCCTTCCTTGCCTTCCCGGAGGTCGACCACACGAGTCTTGTCCGGATGCAACACCAGACCGAGATCAGCCATCAGCGCCGCGGCGCGGCGCCGGGCGTCCTCGGCCTGAGCCGCGGACCGGCACAGCACCACGAAGTCATCCGCGTAGCGGACCAACTCCCCGGCACGCAACCAAGCCCGGATCAGTTTGAGCACCCGACGATTAGACACCCGCCGCTCGACCTCGACCATCAAGCGGTCCTGATCGATCTGCCCGAAGAGTCCCGGATGTCGGCCTCGAAGACGAACTGCTGTCCTCGGGGAGGAGCCACCCGGATCTGTTCCAAGGCATCGGTGGCGCTGCGTTTCGGGCGGAACCCGAAACTGCACGGCCCGATTAGCTCGGAGCCGTTCCCACGCCTCCCACAAGACCTCACCCCTGTAGATGCGGTCATACAGGGCGTGGAAAC
>JACCUF010000237.1 GCA_013811975.1 Geodermatophilaceae bacterium
GACGAGAACGAGTGAGCATCGCAGCGAGGAACGAGCGAGGAGCGGAGCGAGTGGTGCGCGCAGCGCACGAGGCGGGGCAGTCGTGACTCGGCGGCTGGACGACGGCATGTGGGCGGCGCTGCTCGAACACCGGGCGACCGACCCCGGCACGGTGGCCGCCGCGTACGCCGGCCGCAGACGGCGGGTCCGACTGCTCGCCGACGACGGCACCCTGTTCCTGGTGGCAGCCGACCATCCGGCGCGGGGGGCGCTGGGCGTCGGGAACGACCCGCTGGCCATGGCCGACCGACGCGACCTGTTGGAACGGTTGTTGCTGGCGCTTGACTGTCCGGAGGTGGACGGTGTGCTCGGCACGCCCGACGTCGTGGAGGAGCTGCTACTGCTCCCATCAGCCGATGGTGGCTGCGCGCTGGACGGCAAGGTCGTGATCGGCTCGATGAACCGGGGTGGCCTGGCCGGAGCCAGCTGGGAGATCGACGACCGGTTCACCGGCTACGACGCCGCATCCATCGCGTCCTGCGGCCTGGACGGCGGAAAGATGCTGCTGCGCATCGTGGACGACGACCCTCGGACCGCTGCCACCCTCAAAGCCTGTGCGGACAGTGTCACCGAGTTGGCCGCCCGGCAGCTCATGGCCATGATCGAGCCACTGGCCTATGCCCGGGACGACACAGGTCAGCTGAGAATGCAGCGCGACACCTACTCGAACGTGCGCGCTGTCGGGGTCGCGGCCGGGCTGGGCGTCACCAGCGCCTGGACCTGGTTGAAACTACCGGCGCTGGCCGAGCCGGAACCCATGCTGGCGGCCAGCACCCTGCCCGCTCTCGTGCTCGGTGGCGAGCCCGCCGGAGACCCAGCCGAGGATCGCGCCTCCTGGCAACGCGCCCTTGCCGGCCCGACCGCGCGCGGGCTGGTCGTAGGTCGGGCGCTGCTCTATCCCCCGGACAACGACGTGCGCGCCGCCGTCGAGGCTGCCGCCCGAGTGCTACGGCCCGAGGCGCAGGGATCTGATCTGCCGCGGGCCGAGACCCAGCGACTCCGGGAATCGGCGGCACCGGGTCCAGGACCCTGCGATCGGGTCGTCGGATGACCCCGGAACTGGTGTTGCCGCACGGTGTCTTGGCCGACGGTGATGATCCGGTGCGCCTGGATCCCGCCGCCGCCGGATGGACGTACGCGGGCCTGCGGGTGCTGCGATTGGCCCCGGGAGTTCCGCGGCAGGTGGACACCGGGGAGTACGAGGTGTTCGTGTTGCCACTGGCCGGCGGGTGTGCGCTGGAAGTGGACGGCGAGACGATGACCCTCGAGGGACGGGACTCGGTGTTCACCCGGGTCAGCGACCTTGCCTACGTCGGCCGGGACAGCCGGGTCACCCTGTCCAGTCAAACGGGTGCCGAGATCGCCCTGCCGATGGCGCTGGCGCAGAACCGCCTGCCGCCCAGGTACGGACCCGCGGACTCGGTGCCGGTCGAGGTCCGCGGCGCGGGGTCGGCAACCCGGCAGGTCACCAGCTTCGGCACCCCGGAGGCCTGGCCGCACGCCGACCGGGTGATGGCCTGCGAACTGATCACCCCCGGTGGCAATTGGTCGAGCTACCCGCCGCACAAGCACGACCAGACCTGCGAGGTCGCCAACGAGGAGATCTACTACTTCCGGGTCGCCGGCCGGGATGGCCTGGAGACGGCGGGTACCGGCTTTGGACTGCACCGTACCTACGACGAGGTACTCGATGTCACCGCCGAGGTGCGCGACGGAGACGTGGCACTTGTGCCGCGCGGCTACCACGGGCCTTGTGCGGCCAGCCCCGGTTACGACCTCTACTACCTCAACGTCCTGGCCGGCCCGCGACGTGGCACGGACCGTTCGATGGACTTCTGCGATGACCCGGCCCACGCCTGGGTCCGTGACAGTTGGGCCGACCTGGCACCAGACCCGCGATGCCCTCTGACCTCGGCCGCCGGCCGGTGCGCACCGTGAGCGGCACGGTACGGCTGACCACCGCTCAGGCGCTCGTACGGTGGATGATCGCTCAACGCGCCGAACTGCTAGACGGAACAGAGGTGCCGCTGTTCGCGGGGATGTTCGCGATCTTCGGGCACGGGAACGTACTCGGCCTGGGCACGGCGCTGTACGAGCGTCGCCGGGAACTGCCGACCTGGCGCGGGCACACCGAGCAGGGCATGGCGCTGGCCGCGGTCGCCCACGCGAAGGCCACCCATCGCCGGCAGCTGATGGGCGTCACCTCATCGGTGGGACCAGGGGCGTTGAACATGGTCACCGCCGCCGGTGTCGCCCATGCCAATCGGCTGCCGGTCCTGCTGCTGCCAGGTGACACCTTCGCCGGGCGGGCCCCGGACCCGGTGCTGCAGCAGGTCGAGAACTTCGGGGATCTGGGGGTCACGGTCAACGACGCTTTCCGCCCGGTCTCGAGACTGTTCGACCGGATCATGCGTCCCGAGCAGCTGTTGGCCACTCTGCCGCAGGTCGCCCGGGTGCTCACCGACCCCGCGGACGCGGGCCCGGTCGTCCTGACCCTGCCGCAGGACGTCGCGGTCGAGGAGTTCGCGTTCCCGACGTCGCTGTTCGCGCCGCACCTGAATCGGGTCCCGCGGCCTCGCCCGGACACCGGCGAGTTGTCGGCGGCGGTGGCCTTGCTGCGCTCGGCTCGGCGGCCGTTGCTGGTGGCCGGCGGTGGCGTGCGGTACTCCGGCGCGGGAGCCGAGTTGCTCGCCCTGGCCGAGATGCACGGCATCCCGGTCGTCGAGACCACCGCCGGTCGTACGGTGCTGCCCGAGCCGCACCCTTTGAACGCCGGTCCGCTCGGCATCACCGGCTCGTCGTCGGCCAACGCCCTGGCCGGACAGGCCGACGTCGTCGTCGCCGTGGGCACCCGACTGCAGGACTTCACCACGGCATCCTGGACGGTCTTCGCTGCCGACGCGGTGATCGTGCAGGTCAACGCAGCCCGCTTCGACGCCGTCAAGCACGGTGCCGTGGCCGTGGTGGGCGATGCCCGGGAGTCGCTGGCCGAACTGGCCTCCGGCCTCAGCGGGTGGCAGACGCCGCCGGCCTGGAGCTCCACGGCC
This sequence comes from Geodermatophilaceae bacterium, assembly GCA_013811975.1. Taxonomy (GTDB): domain Bacteria; phylum Actinomycetota; class Actinomycetes; order Mycobacteriales; family Geodermatophilaceae; genus JACCQS01. The sequence continues at coordinate 3,087 of JACCUF010000237.1, forward strand.
GAATCGGAGCGCAGGACCTGGGATGGCAAGATCAGCACCCTGCGCGGGCCACAGTCCCACGGCGATCTGACCTACGCACAGGTTGTCGGCGTGGTCAACGACGCCAGCGGACCGGACGACTATGTGATGACCGCTTCCGGAGGACTGCCCGGCGAACTGGTCGGGGGATGGCGTACCCGGGGCGATGTCGAGCGCGGCGCGACGATGGACGTCGAGTACGGGTTCTCCTGCATGGGGTACGAGCTGGCCGGGGCCTGGGGTGCAGCCATGGCTCGGTCGCGTACACATCCCGGTGGCGTAGTGACCACGCTGCTCGGCGACGGCTCGTACCTGATGCTGAACTCGGAGCTGTTCTCGGCGGCCTTCGCCGGGCACCCGTTCGTGGCCGTGGTGTGCGACAACGACGGTTACGGCGTGATCGAACGCCTGCAGACCGGGCAGGGGGCCGCCTCGTTCAACAACATGTACGCCGACGTCGCCGGCCCGGGTGGGGTACGGGTCGATTTCGGGGCGCACGCGGCCGCGCTTGGTTGCTCCGTCGAGGACGTACCGGCCGGCTCGACGATCGAGGCGCTGCGGTCGGCGTACGGACGCGCGCGCGAGCGAGCGGCCAGCGGCCAGCGGCCCGCGGTCGTCGTCGTACGCACCCATCCCGACTCCTGGACCGAGGCCGGCGCGTGGTGGGAGGTCGGCGTACCCGGTGCTCTGGCCGCTGGCCGCGATGCCTTCGACGAGGGCAAAGCCCGCCAACTGCGCTATCTGGGATGAGCGCTGCGGCCGAGAACTGCGCCCTGGTCGCATCCCGAGGACCGTTGTCGCGCGGAGCGCCAAGTGCACCCATCCGCAGCGGGGAAAGGTGCACCCGGCGCCTCGTGAGGATCCTGCGCGGGCTTTTGTGCCGCTGAGAAATCCCCGAGCTGGGTTACTCAGCTCAAGGCGGCGACTCGGGCGAGGACGTCGGCCGGTGGTTCGTGACCGATGCAGTCAGCGGCGGTGACGGCGCCGGTGGCGACCAATCGGAGTGGGATCACCCCAGCCCAACCGCCGGCCGCGAGATCCGCTGCGTCGTCGATCGGGTCCCCGGACCGAGCCTTGACCGAGGCTTCGGTCAGCGCGAGTGCCAACACCGAGGTGGCGGCGAGTTCCTTGCGGGTGTGCGGCCGCAGAGTGCTCGACCGGCCAGCAACCGCGTGGTCCACGACCAGGTCCAGTGCCCTGGCTTTCTCGTCGCGGTCGTCGACTAGCCGCGGCTGGCCGATGACCACAGCCGACCGGTAGTTCATCGAGTGATGGAAGCCCGTCCGGGCCAAGACCAGTCCGTCCAGGACCGTGAAGGTCACGCAGATCTCCTGCGCAGGGGCGGCCCGCAGGCTCAGCGAGGCGACCGAGCCGTGCAGATACAGCGTGCCGCCCTCCTCGGGCCCGTCGACGTCGTACCCGAACGCGGTCGGGAGCACCAGCGGCGAGCCATCGACGACCACGCCGAAATGGCAGATCACTGCAGCGTCCAGTACGTCGTACAGATCCCGCCGGTGGGTGCCAGCCCTGTCCGGACGGCGGTTCAGGGTGCTCCGCGGGGTCGGTGAGAGCGGGACCGACGCGTGCACGGGCCGGTTGGTGGTGGCGGACATGCCATCATGGTGGCGCAAAACTGACCTGCCGTAACGGGTCACTTAGCCCCTACTTTTCAGGACACTTGTGATGGCCCACCCGGTCCTCCCCCTCTCGCTCGATCGCTCGTCGGATCTTCCGTTGGTCCTTCAGGTGGCCAACCAGACGCGCGAACTCGTTCATACCGGATCACTGCGGCCCGGTGACCGGTTGCCGAGCATCCGGGCGCTGGCCGCGGACGTCGGCATCGCGCGTGCGGTGGTCGAGCACGCCTACGACCAGCTCATCGCCGAGGGGTGGTTGACGGCTCGGCGGGGTGCCGGCACCTACGTCGCGCAGGTCGGCCGTCTCGCCGTGCTCACCGGCGCCCGCGGCTCGCCCACCACGGCCACTGTGAACGCCGGCACGGGCGGATCCGACCCGTCCGGATCCAACAAAGCCGGATCCGACCCGGTTCGGCTGGATACCGGCAGCCCGTGGATGGACCCTCGGCACGACGCCGGGTGGCGGCGCGCCTGGCGCGAGGTCTCGGCGGCCCACATTCCCCGCGGATACCCGGATCCGGCGGGTCTTCCCGAGCTGCGCGCCGAACTGGCGGCATATGTCTCCCGAACCCGCGGCGTTTCGTGCACGGCCGAAGAGGTGATCGTGACCGGCGGGACCACGCACGGGTTCGGGTTGCTGCTCGATGTCCTCACCCGTGGCCCGATCGCGATCGAGGATCCCGGCTACCGGGCGGCAGCTGCGGTGACCGAACAGGCCGGGCGCGCGGTGATCGACGTACCTCTCGACTCCGACGGACTGGACGTGCGGGCGCTGCGGTCCAACCGCGCCGACATCCGGGCTGTCTACGTGACCCCCGCCCATCAACATCCGCTGGGCATCACCATGTCGGCTGGGCGCCGGATCGCGTTGCTGGCAGAGGCAACTCGTCGCGGCGCGATGGTCGTGGAGGACGACTATGACTCCGAGTTCCGGTACGACGTCGCGCCGATGCCGGCGTTGGCCGCACTCGACCGGGATCGGGTGATCTACCTCGGCAGTGCCTCGAAGTCCGTGCATCCGGGGCTGCGGATCGGCTGGCTGATCGGCCCGGTCGACCTGGTTGTCGCGATGTCCGCGCGACGGGCCACCCGGCACGACTACCCGCCGTGGCCGCTGCAACGCGCTTTTCTCTCCATGCTTAGGGAGGGACATCTCGACAAGCTGGTCCGATCTGCTCGCCGAGTGTACGCCGGGCGCAGTCATGTTGTGGCGCACGCACTTTCGCCATACGGCAAGATCATTTCTCGGCCCGCCGGTATGTACCTGACGGTTGCACTCCCCGGTCGGCTCGTCGAGGCCGTCCGGACCGAGTCCTGGCGGGCCGGCTTCGACGTTCCATCGCTGGCCGAGTACAGCCGCACCTGTGGGATGACCGGGCTGGTGATCGGTTTCGGCGGGCTCACCGACGAGGAGTTATCCCGTGCTCTCGACGTCATGACCACCGCGCTGGCTCGACTCTCCGGCTGAGCGCCGTTCGGCAAGCGTGACCGGCCTTCCCCCTGCCATCCCATTGGAGTTTCGTTTCGAAGGTGCAGGACCATAGTCGCGTGACGCCATCAACCGCACCCCGAACTCACGAAGCGGTGGACGACGTACTGCGTGCCGACATCCGGCTGCTCACGACCCTCCTGGGCCAGACGCTGGTCCGCAGCGAGGGACAGGACCTGCTGGACCTGGTCGAGATGGTGCGCGGGCAGGCCAAGGTCGGCGGTCTGTCGGACCTGCCCTCCGAGGTCGATGCACGACTGCGCGAGATGGATCTCCCGACGACCATCAAGGTGGTACGGGCGTTCACGTCGTACTTCCACCTCGCGAATGTGACCGAACAGGTGCACCGGGGCCGAACCCTGTTGCGCAAGCGCGAGTCGGGTGGGGGCTGGTTGGAGTGGGCGGTGGCGCGCATCGTCGACGCCGGTGTGCCGACCGACGTGGTTTCGGAGGCGGTCGGACGGCTGGCGGTGCGGCCGGTTCTCACCGCGCACCCGACCGAGGCCGCCCGGCGGTCGATCCTGGACAAACTACGCCGGGTGGCCGATCTGCTCGATTCGGCTGATACCGGACCTCGTCGCCGTCGGCTCGCTGAGGCAGTCGAATTGCTATGGCACACAGACGAACTCCGGGTCGCTCGACCCGATCCGATGGACGAAGCGCGCAACGGCGTCTACTACCTCGAAGGCCTGGGCAGCGCGGCGGTTGGCGACGTGCTGGACGAGTTGCGCGAACAGTTGGCCGGTGTCGGCGTGCGGCTGTCGACGTCCGCGCGCCCGCTGAGCTTCGGGACCTGGATCGGTGGGGATCGCGACGGCAACCCGAACGTCACCCCATCGACGACCTTGGAGGTGCTCGAACTCCAAGCGGTGCACGGGATTCGGTTGCTGCTGGGTTTGGTCAACGACCTGCGCCGCGAGTTGTCGGTGTCGCAGCGGGTTTCGGGCGCATCGCCGGCGCTGTTGTTGCGGTTGTCCGAATCATTGGATGAGTTGCCTGAGGTCGAGGCCCGCTATCGCCGCTTGAATGCCGAGGAGTCCTACCGTCTCTTCCTCACCTGCCTCGGAACCCGACTGCAACTGAGCCTGAGTCGGGTGCAGCGCGGTCTTGGGCACCTACCAGGCCGCGATTATCGAGACGGTCTCCAGCTGCAGGCCGACCTGGAGCTGTTGCACGAATCGGTCCTCGAGAACCAGGGCGAGCTATTGGCCAGCGGAGCCGTGGACAGGTTGCTCCGTACAGCCGCGAGCACCGGTCTGCTGCTGGCAACCATGGACGTGCGCGAGCACGCCGAGCGGCATCATCACGTCGTCGAACAGCTGCTGGACGGTACGGGCAGGCTATCGGGAGGGTACCCGGATCTCTCCCGGTCCGACCGCCTGGCGGTGCTGTCCGCGGAGCTGGCGGAATCGCGCAGGCTGTCGGACCGGCCAGTGTCGCTGGATGCCGAGGGCTCGCGCACGGCTGGGGTCTTCGACATCATCCGTCAGGCGTTGAATTCCTATGGGCCGCAAGCGGTCGAGAGCTACATCGTGTCAATGACCGAGGGGGCTGATGACGTCCTGGCCGCGGCTGTCCTGGCTCGGGAAGCCGGGTTGGTCGACCTCTGCGCGGGTGTCGCCCGGATCGGATTCGTACCGCTGCTCGAGACGATGGAATCGCTCGAGGACGCCGCCGGGATCCTCGAGGGGCTGCTCAGTGACCCGTCCTACCGTCGGCTGGTGTCCCTGCGCGGGGATGAGCAAGAGGTGATGCTCGGCTATTCCGACTCCAACAAGGCGGCCGGCATCACCACGTCCCAATGGCAGATCCACCGGGCGCAGCGGCGTGTGCGTGAGGTTGCGGCGCGGCACGGCGTACGGCTGCGGTTCTTCCACGGCCGGGGTGGTTCGGTCGGTCGTGGAGGCGGCCCGACCCATGAGGCGGTCATGGCGCTACCGCACGGCTCGGTCGACGGGCAGGTGAAGCTGACCGAGCAGGGCGAGGTGATCAGCGACAAGTACGCCCTGCCGGTGCTGGCCCGGGACAACCTCGAACTGCTGCTTGCCGCCTCCCTCGAGGCAACCGTGCTTCGCCAGGCGACCGGACCTCTCGATGGACAGGGCCAGCGCTGGGCTGCGGTGATGGATCGGGTGTCCGAGGCCGCACACGACCGCTATCGAGAGCTCGTCGAGGACCCCGACCTGCCCGCTTATTTCGTCGCCTCCACACCAGTCGCGGCGTTGGCCGATCTGCACATCGGCTCCCGGCCCTCCCGGCGCCCGGACAGCAGTGCCGCCCTCGAAGGGCTGCGGGCGATTCCGTGGGTGTTCGGTTGGACCCAGTCACGCCAGATCATCCCGGGCTGGTTCGGCGTGGGCACGGGGCTGGCTGCGGCGCGCGAGCATCAGGCCGTGCTGCGCGAGATGTTTCACGGCTGGCCGTTCTTCCGGGCCTTCCTCAGCAACGTGTCGATGACCCTGGTCAAGACCGATCTGTCCATCGCCGCCCGCTACGTCGACCGTCTTGTCGATCCCGCACTGCGGCGGCTCTTCGAGGTGGTACGGGCCGAGCATGAACTGACCGTGTCCATGGTGCTCGAGGTGACCGGCGAAACGCAGCTGCTCAGCAGCAACCCGGTCCTGCGTCAGACCCTGCGCATCCGCGACACCTACCTCGAGCCGCTGCACCATTTGCAGATCGAGTTGCTCGCCCGACAGCGCACCGAGGATCCGGACCCGCTGCTGGCCCGGGCGTTGCTGCTCACCGTCAACGGCATCGCCGCCGGCGTGCGCAACACCGGTTGAGCAGGACGTGGCGGGCGTTCGCAGCAGGCTCTAGGCGGAGCCGAGGTCGGCTGCGTACACCTCGTCGTAGTCGCGTCGCTCGACATCTAGATCCAGACCGGGATCCTGCACGGTCACGTGCGACATGGACTGCGTCGGCACCGCGCCGCGCCAGTGCCAGGCACCGACGTGGACACCGGTCTCATCCCCGACGACGCCGACGCAGTCGGTGACGATGATGTGCTGGCCCAACGTGTGGACATGCGGATTGGTCCGTACGCCGGCCGGGAAATGCACGGCCCAGCAGCGCCCGCCGCAATCAGGCGACTCATCCGTGACCGCCTCACTCCATGGTTCCGTCGAGCGCGCGGCCGCCGAGAATGAGCTGCCGACGGTCGATGGCGGGGTCTGGGATCT
>JACCUF010000287.1 GCA_013811975.1 Geodermatophilaceae bacterium
CCGCGAAGCTTCTCTACGCCGTCGACCACATGGGCCGCCCGGCGGGTGAGTCAACGAAAGCTTCGTCCGGCGGTTAGTCGGGTGGTTGGCTTCTAGGACGCCAGCAACGAACGGTACGTCGGGTGGCCGGCTTGGCGGCCTCGGCTGGCGGTCCCGGCGTGGACGATTCTTTCGCATATTCTTCGAAATCTCTTGCACCCCGGCCAGGTTCAGCATATACTCGAACACATGTTCGAAGACGAGTTCACCGGGGACTGGGTCTTCGCCGACGGGGAATGGCACCAAGAGATCTACGACCCCTACGAGCTGGACCCCGCCGCGATCGTGCAAACCGGCGCCGACCTGCCGATCCCGGGCTGCCCCACCGGAGCCGGCCTGGCGATCATGCTCGCCGGGTTCGACAACACCCAAGTCCCCGACGCCGGGATTGTGGATCGGATCGTCGGCTTCGAGCGCCTGCTCGCCTGGGCCGCCGCCGGCCAGGCCCGGGCCCTGGCCGAACTCACCAGCCGGCGCACCGCGCATGATGTGAACGAACTGCCCTACGCCGTGGAAGAGGTCGCCCTGGCGTTGTCGTGTTCGAGGATCGCGGCCGGGAGCAAGCTCGCCCTGGCCACCGACCTGGCCGGGCGGCTGCCCGCGACCTTGCTGGCCTGGGAGCAGGGCCGGATCTGCGCCGCCCGGGCCCGGGTCATCTCCGAAGGAACCCAACGCCTGAGCGCGCAGGATGCCGCCTTCGTCGAAGACCAACTCCTGATCCAGGCGCAGAGCCTGAGCCCGGCCCGGCTGAAAGTGAAAGTCGCCGCGCTGGCCGACTCGCTGGACCCCCGCGAGATCGAAGACCGCCACATCGACGCCGCTGCGGGACGCCGGGTGATCAAAGAGCCCCGCGAGGACGGCATGGCGTGTCTGTGGGCGCTGCTGCCCGCCGACCAGGCCGCCACCGTGTGGGCCGGGATCACCGCCCGCGCCGAAGCCGACCGCGATCCCGCTGATCGGCGGACCGCCGACCAGCGCCGCGCCGACGCGCTGACCGACCTGGCCACCGGCTACCTGAGCGGGGCAACCACCATCGACCCCGTCACCGGCCAGACCGGGACCCCGCCCCGCGTGCCGGCCTGGGCCCAGATCCAGGTCAAACTCGACGCCGGACTCCTGCTCGCCACCAGCACCGAACCCGCCATGCTGCGCGGCACGGACCGATCCCGGCCAGCATGGCCATCCGCATCGCCGCCGACGCCCAATGGCAACGCATCATCTACCACCCCAAGACCGGGGCACTGCTCGATGTCGGGACCACCCGGCATGACCCCCCACCGGCACTACGCGAGTTCGTCCTGGCCCGCGACCAGACCTGCACCTGGGCCAACTGCGCCCAACCCCGCGTCGACCTCGACCACGTCATCCCCTACCCGGCCGGGCCCACCGCCGCACACAACCTCGACGCCAAATGCCGACACCACCACCGCACCAAACAACGCTGGAACTTCCGCAGCGAACGCAATCCCGACGGAAGCAGCACCATCACCGTCCCGACCGGACACACCTACACCAGCCCACCCCGAGACCACCGCCCACCACCACGAAAGCCTTTGCCCAACAGGCAGACTCACGCTCCGAGTGAAGGCGACGACCCGCCGCCATTCTGAGCGGAACAGCGCCCGCTCAGAAGACGAGGCGATGCCGCTCGACCAGCGGCATGGTGGTCTCGAAGTCAACATCGCAGTGGTAGGAGCCCGCGAGCTCAGCCATCAACTCCGGCGTCGGCGGTTCGGTCAGCGTGGTGAAGTGCCGAAAGAGTTGCTCGAGTCCCGCCGGGGAGATGATCTCCAGGCACGAGGCCTGTTCGTCACCGGCATTCCAGAATGTGTGCCACTGGCCGCGCGGCTTGAAGAGCAGATCTCCGGGCTCGGCGACGACCTCCTGGCCCTCGATGATCGCGCCGATCCGGCCGGTGAGCACATAGGTGTACTCGTCCTCATCGTGGTGGCGGTGCATCGGCGCGGCGAGCGTCAACGAGCACCGGACTCTCGTCAACGAGCACCGGACTCTCGTCGACAAGCCACTACGCGGTGGTCCGGTCCTGCAGGCCGCAGCGGCTCAGTGATCGAACATTGTCTCCGGTACCGCACGCACCTGCCGCAACACGTCCGCGTCAGCCCTTTGATCGGTAGGTACGACGAGCACCTTCGGCCCAGCCCTACGAAGGGCAGCGCCGAGTTGCTGGGCGTCCGTCACCTGCTCTGCCGGCCAACCCAGCGACTGAGCCACCTCGACCAGGTCCAGCGGATGTGGCGTACCGAACACCCGGTCGTAGTCCTGCTCGTACTCTGGCCTTCCTGGTTCGAGTTGGGCGAAGATCCCCCCACCCCGGTTGTCCACCACGACCAGCGTCAGGTCTGGAGCCGGCTCACTAGCCGGAATCACCAAGCCGCCCAGGTCATGGAGAAAAGCGAGGTCACCGATCAGGGCAAAGGCCTGCCGGGCGGGATCGGCCAGCGCGATTCCGACCGCGGTCGATATCGAGCCGTCGATACCGGAAACGCCTCGATTGGCCAGCATCTGAACGCCGTCGCGTGGACGGGCATAGCGGTCCACGTCCCGGGCCGGCGTCGACGAACCGAGAAACAGTCGCGAACCGCCCGGCAGCTGGGAGACCACGTCCCGGGCTACTTTCGCCCCGCCGAGATAGCCCTCATCCACGATCCGGTCCTGGTGCTTCGACAACACGTCGCCGGCAGCGGCAAGCACATCGATCAACACGGTCCCGATG
>JACCUF010000252.1 GCA_013811975.1 Geodermatophilaceae bacterium
CCAGGAAGTGATCGACCTCGCGGTGAGTCGCGGCGTCGGGATCTACCCCGAGACCAAGCACCCGACCTACTTCGACGCCATCGGGCTGTCGCTCGAAGAGCCGTTGGTTGCCGCGCTGCGGGCCAGCAATCTGGACGACGCCGACGATGCCGTATTCGTCCAATCCTTCGAGACGACGAATCTGCGTGAGCTCAACCGGGTCATCGACGTTCCGTTGGTCCAGCTGATCGCCGGAACCGGGGCACCGTTCGACCTCGTGGCCCGGGGCATCCCCCTCACCTACGACAGCATGTCCACCCTCGCGGGACTCGCGGTCATCTCGACGTACGCCGATGGCGTCGGACCGGACAAGAATAGGGTTATCCCGCGCGATGCCGCCGGCTTCCTGCTCGAGCCGACTGCCCTGGTCGAGAACGCGCACCGGTTCGGCATGGTCGTGCACCCGTACACGTTCCGAGCCGAGAACACCTTCCTGCCAGCCGCTTTCCGGTCCAGCGACGATCCAGCCGACTACGGCAATCTCTTCGCAGAGCTGGAGTTGTTCTTCTCCGTCGGAGTGGACGGCGTATTCACCGACAACCCGGATATCGCGGTCTACGCCAGGACCATCTTCCAGCCTGCGGCGGCCTAGCCGGTGGCTCGTGCATCGGGAATTGGGGCTCGCTCGGAATGCCGAGCGAACAGAAAGCCGGCGATCACGGCCGGGAAGAACATCAGCAGGCCGTACATCGCCGGAGCCACGGACAACTCGGTGTTGTCCAGCACCGTCACCGCGATCGTGATGGCCAACGTGGCGTTGTGTACGCCGACCTCCATGCCGGAGGCGATCGATTGACTGCGATCGACCCTGGCCAGCCGCGGCACCCAGTAGCCGATGAGCAGACTCAGCGTGCAGAGCACGACGGACACCGTGCCGACCGCAACGATGTTGTCCAGGAATACATCCCAGGCCCCGGCCAGCGCGACCACGATGACCACGGCGAGCACGACTGCCGAACCGATCCTGACCGGGCGCTCCATCCGGTCAGCGAAGCCACCGAACCGGTGCCGTACGACCATGCCGATCGCGACCGGTACAAGCACGATCGCGATGACGGCCAGCACCTTGTCGACTGGCAGCCCGATGTCGGTGGACGAGCCGAGGAAGTACGCCGCCGACGCGTTGACCACGACCGGGATCGTGATCACGGCCAGCACCGAGTTGATCGCGGTGAGAGTGATGTTGAGGGCGACGTCTCCGCCGGCGAGGTGGCTGAACAGGTTCGCGGTCGTCCCGCCCGGTGAGGCGGCGAGCAGCATCATGCCGACCGCCAGCAGCGGGTCGAGATTGACCGCGATGACCAGGCCGAAGCAGATCGCCGGCAGCAGCAGCGTCTGGCAGGCCAGGGCGAGGATCGCCGCCTTGGGCGCTCGGGCGACGCGGGCGAAGTCGGCCACAGTCAGGGTCAGGCCGAGGCCGAACATGATGATCGCGAGCGCGATCGGCAGTCCAGCGGTGATCGCCGGCGAGTCCACGGACGCTCCTCCACTCCTCGCTGTGCGAGACGGTCGTGCGTGACCTGATCGTGGTGGTCCGCGAAGTCGGATACAAGGTCTCGCCAAGGACAAGAAGTGACCTGTGTATCACGCGTGATACAGTGGCGCGATGGCCAAGGTTTCGGTCCGCGATCTGCGCAATCACGGTGGCGAGGTCATCGACCGGGTGCTGCGCGGTGAATCCGTCACGATCGTCAAGTCGGGTACGCCAGTCGCCGAGCTCGTCCCGATCGCTGCGCGCCCGCTACCGGCGCATGTTCTCGTCGAACGTTGGAAGCAGCTTCCCGCTGTCGACCCAGACGCGTTGCGGGCTGACCTCGACAGCCTGATCGATCCAAGGTTGTGAGCGGCGTCGAGCATGAGCTGCAGCATCGGCGCGGAGTCGTTGACACGAGCACAGTCATTCTCCTGGCGGGGATCGATCCGCTGCAGCTTCCTGAGGAGCCGGTGATCACCACTGTCACCCTGGCCGAACTGTCCGTCGGGCCGCTGGTCGCCACGAACGACCGCGAACGCACCCGTCGCCAAGCCCACGTTCAAGCAGCTGAGGCGTCGTTCGTACCCCTGCCGTTCGACGTGCCTGCTGCCCGGGCCTTCGCCGGGGTCGCCGCGTCGCTGCATTCGGCTGGCCGTAAGACCGCGGCCCGCGCGTACGACGCGATGATCGCAGCCGTCGCGATCGCGAACGGGCTTCCGGTCTACACCTGCAACCCGGTGGACTTCGCCGGGATCGACGACCTCGTCGTGGTTCCGGTCGTCCACCCCGACCGGCGCAGTTCATCCGCCCTGCACTAACTGGTCAATTCCGTCGTCGATGGCATGCGGCAAGTGACCAGTTAGTCGTCGGTGAGATCGAGGGCG
>JACCUF010000113.1 GCA_013811975.1 Geodermatophilaceae bacterium
CCTACGCCTCGGCAGAAAATCACTCCCGATATGCCAAGACCTGCGACACCACCTCGTGCCAGGTCTACGGCGGTGCGGGACTCAACGGCTCCTGGCTCGAGGATGCACGCACCAACCAGGCCGTCACGGCCACCCGCGGTCAGGTCCTGACTCGAAACAGCGCCGTGGTTCGAGCAGAGTTCTCCTCTTCATCCGGGGGGTACACCGCAGGAGGAGACTTCCCGGCAGTTCGCGACGACGGGGACAGCATCTCCCCACACCACAACTGGACGCTCACGCTCACCGCCGATCAGATCGGCCGGGCCTACGCAGTCGGCACGTTGACCGACGTCCGGGTCCTGACCCGGAACGGATTGGGCGCCGACGGTGGCCGGGTCCTGACCGTTCGGATCAGCGGCACGTCCGGTTCGGTGACCGTTTCGGGGACTGAGTTCCGTGCCACGTTCGGCCTGAAATCAGACTGGTTCTCCTTCACCGACGCCACCTCCGCTCTGCGCGACGTGTCACCGATGACGGTGTCGGCCGTCCGTACCAGTCCCGGAACCGTCATCCCCTTCGTACGTGGCACAGACGGGTCGGTGTACTACACGGTGGGTCGTAACGGCAGCCTCGGCGCCTGGCGAGTACTGCCCGCCAAGACCATCAGCGGGCCGGCCAGCGTCAGCTGGGATGGGCAGCGGATCGACGTGTTCGTGATCGGCACAGATCGAGGGCTCTGGCACAGCTATGCCTCGGTGAACAGTTCGGGCGAACCGGCGGGCTGGTCGCCGTGGGAAAATCTGGGTGGAGTGCTGACGACCTCCCCCGCGGCCTCCTCCCCAGCCCCGGGGCTGCTGGATGTGACCGCAAGGGGCAGTGACGGACGCGTCTACCATCGCGCCTGGACCGGTGCCCGGTGGACGCCGTGGGCTGACCTCGGAGGGGTGGCGCAATCGGCCCCTTCACTCGAGGTGCTGAACGGGTCGAGTTCGCGCGTACGCGTCGTCGGAACCGACGGGCAATACTGGGCCAGAACGCTGACTACCAACACCGCCCCGTCGGCAGGCGGCTGGTCGGCGACCGGCTGGCCGTCGTCCATGGCCGCTGGGGTCAGCGCCACGGCTTCGTGGGCAACGCAGTCACACGCGGTCTCGCTGACCGCACCCGACGGAGCAGTGCGTCAGTACCGGCAGGATTCCGGCCAGGATGTTCGCCTCGGGGGCCGCACGACCTCGGTGGTGTCCATGGTCACCTGGACCGACGGATCGATCTGGACCTTCGCGCGCGGGGCCGACGGGGCGCTGTGGCTCAACATCGCCAACGCCGCCGCAACCCGGGTCGACTGGTATCGCATCGGTGGTCAGCTGGCCTGATCGGTCCTGGCGGCTCGGCATGGCAGAATGAGGCTCGCCCCGCTCATCCGCAGCGCTTCGGTGTTGACGGCGGCTGCCCATTGCCCATCGACGATTGGCCATCGTCGCGCATAGCTTCAGGGAGGTCCGGAAGTGGCCGCAGCGTCTGTCCAGGTGACAGACCGCCCACCGTCCAAGGACGCCACGTTCGACGACTCCGACTCGAGAGACGAGTCAGCCGAGGGTGGTCGCGGGGCGCCGAACCCGACGACCCCTGGCCGGCCGGCGCGGCGCCGCGAGCGCTGGGTCATTCTGGCGACAATCGTCGCGATCCTGGTCGCCTGGTGGGGGCTTCTCAGCGACAGGTTCTACTACGGCAACGACGACCTCTACCAGTTCTTGGCCGCCGATACCTTCGGCCTGTCCTGGGAGACCGTCGCGTTGCCGGTCTGGCAGCACTTCGGACCGGTGAACCGGCTGGCCCACCTTGGCGTCCTTCGGCTTACTGATCTGGAGCCCATGCTCGGTTTCGTTCTGGTGACCATCGCCTTTGCGGCCCTGCTCCTCGCCCTCGCATGGCTCGCCACAGAGTTGGGCTTGTCCCTCTACCGGCGACTGGCCGTCCTTGTTGTCGTGGGCCTGTCCATTCCGGTGTCAGAGACCGGCATCTGGTTTGACGCGGGCATGCACATCCTGCCCGCGCTCACCGTGACCTACGCGGTGCTCGCTGCCCATGCCCGAGCGCTACGCACCGACTCGAGCCGGTGGCACGTTCTTACCGCATTCATCTTCCTGGTCGGGCCGCTCACCCAGGAACGCCCGCTCTTCGCGCTTCCGATGATCATCCTGATGGACATGTTGCTCATCTGGCGTGGTTTGCCATGGCGGGAGCGCTTTTCCCGACTCTGGTCGATTCGCCGACCGCTGGGCGTCCTGATAGCCATCGCCGGGATGGTCGCGGTCGCGTACCGACTCTTTGTGGTGGACAGCGGGTACGGCACCCCGGACTGGCTCACGGCGCTCAAAACAACAGCGATCTCGCTGACCAACTACGTGCTGCCCTCGCTGCTAAACCAGTACCCCGGCAGCGCGCAGCCTGAACTCGGAGCCGATGCGCCCATCCCGCTTCTGGGCCAACTCGGGATCATCGCCGGCGTCGTCGTCATCGGATATCTGTTCATCCGAGTCGACCGACAAAACATCGGCCCCCTGCTGTTCGCAGCGAGTGCCTTTGTCCTCTATTACGGTTTCCTCAAGTTCAGCCCGTTGCTGGCCTCGTACACCATCGTGGCCAACGCTTCGCGGCTGCATAACGCGGTGTACGTCACCGTTCCCGTCGTCATCGCTGTGGCCTGTCTGCGGTGGACCCGGCCGCAGGCAACCCCGCCTCGTGCCTCATCCCGCCCCCCACGTCTGTCCCGGCTGCCCCAACGGGTCC
>JACCUF010000438.1 GCA_013811975.1 Geodermatophilaceae bacterium
ACCAGTCCGAGCTGGACGCCGGGTTCGTACTGACCTGCCAGTCGCTGCCCGTCTCGGACAAGGTCACCGTCGACTACGACGCCTGACCGGGCTTAGTTATCGTGGCCTCGGTGACGACTGAGCCCGAGACCGTCTATCTCGTCCCGCACACGCATTGGGACCGGGAATGGTACGAGCCGTTCCAGCGGTTCCGGCTTCGATTGGTCGACCTTCTCGACGACGTCCTGGTCCGGGCCGAGGCCGACCCCCAGTTCCACTTCACCCTCGACGGCCAGACGGCAGCGATCGACGACCACCTGGAGGTACGGCCGCAGGACACAGCTCGGGTCGCTGCACTGGTCGCATCCGGGCAACTCGCCGTCGGGCCATGGCAGATCCTGATGGACGAGTTCCTCTGCTCGGGCGAGACCATCGTCCGCAACTTGGAGAACGGCACGCGCCGCGCCGCCGAACTCGGCGCATCCATGGCGGTTGGCTACCTACCGGACATGTTCGGCCACTGCGCCCAGATGCCGCAGATCCTTCGTCTAGCCGGTCTGTCCCAGGCCTGTCTATGGCGCGGCGTCCCGTCCACTGTGGACCATCATAGCTTCCGCTGGGAGGCACCGGACGGGTCGTCCGTACGGTGTGAGTACCTGCCCGGCGGGTACGGGAATGCCGCATACCTGCTCTCGGACAACACCGCGATCGAGCAGCGAGCTTCGGAGTTCGTACGCCGGATGCGGCCGTGGTTCGGCGCCGACCCGGTACTGGCGATGTACGGCACCGACCACTCGGCGCCGTTGCCGACGCTGATGTCCGGGGTGCGTTCCCTGCAGGACGGATCCGGCGCGATTCGCTTGCAGGTGTGCACCCTCGGTGACTATCTCAGCCTGCTCGACACCGACGACGAGTCCCTGCCGCGGTGGCGTGGCGAACTGCGAAGCCATGCCCGCGCGAACATCCTGCCCGGCGTGATTTCTGCTCGTACGCACCTCAAGCGGGACATGGGTCGGGCCGAACGTATGGTCGAGCGATACGCCGAACCCTGGGCCGCCCTGTGGGCCGAGCAGTGGCCCGGCCGGTTCCTGGACATGGCCTGGGACCGCTTGATCGCATCGAGTTGTCACGACTCGGTGACCGGCTGCGGAGTGGACGAGACCGCTATCCAGGTGAGCGCCCGCATCGCCGAGGCCGAGCATCTCGGGCAGGCCGTGCGCGACGGCGTCATCGCAGCTCTGGCGGTGCAGGTCCCGGCCGATGCGGTGCTCGTGGTCAATCCGTCACCGGTACGGCGCGCCGGTCTGGTCTCCATGACCCTCGTCGCACCGGACGAGGTCGCCGAGCTGACACTCGAACTGGCCGATGGCTCGAGAATCGTCACCCAAGAGGTCTGTCGGGCTCCGCAGCAGCTCTACCGCGGCGACTTCGCGGCCGAGGATCTGCGGGAAGCGATCATCCGCCGAAGCTTCGGCCAGGAGTTGTTCAACCGCCGGATCCAACGTTGGTCGCATGATGGGCGGACGATCACCTTCCACGTGGGCCGGATCGGCGACGCCAACTTCGACATCGACAATGCGGTCGACGAGATCTCCGGCATGGCACAGGTTCTCGGCGGAACGTGGACTCTCCAAATCATCGCGGAACCGCAAAGGACCGTGCTCGCCGACGTCCCGACGCCGCCCTTGGGCTGGACAACCGCCCGGTTGACCGACCAGCCGGCCAAAGTTGCCAGTTTGCCCGTATCTGTCACCGGGTCCACTATGGACAATGGACTCGTCTCGATCGAAGTGGGGGCGGAGGGGTGTCTGCGCATCGTCGCCGCTGACGGGACCGTGCTCGACGGTGTGGGACGGGTCGTGGACGGCGGGGACCTGGGTGACACCTACAACTACGGGCCGCCCGAGCAAGACACCGTGGTCGATACTCCGAATTCAGTGCAGGTGCGGCTTGCCGAGCGTGGTCCGCTTCTTGGCGCGCTGATCGTCGACCGTAGCTACGACTGGCCGGCCGGTCTTTCTCCGGATCGGAGCGCGCGCAGCCCGGGGGTTCGACCGACCGTGGTTTCGATGCGGGTCGAGCTCCGGACCGGCGAACCGTTCGTACGACTTGCTGCCCACTTTGACAACCAGTGCCTGGATCACCGTGTGCGACTGCATGTTCCAGTCGCGCGTACCACGACTGTTTCGCACGCCGAGGGGCAATTCGCGGTCACCGACCGTGGACTTTGCAGCGAGGGTGGGTACGGCGAGGAGCCGATCCCGACCTTTCCGGCAGGGGCCTTCGTGGATGCTGGCGGTATGGCGGTCCTGCTCGAGCAGGCCACCGAGTACGAGCTTGTCGACACGGGCAACGAACTCGCGCTGACGCTGTTGCGGGGTGTCGGGCAGCTCAGCCGCAGCGTGCATCCCTGCCGCGAGGAACCCGCCGGCCCGGAGATTCCGACGCCCGGCGCCCAATGCCTCGGGGCGACGACCACCCGGATCGCGGTCATGCCGCACGCCGGGTCCTGGCCCGAGGCGGGCGTGCTCGATGCGGCGGAACGATTCCGGCACGATCTGCACGCCGTACCCGGGCGCGCGAAGCATGGCCTGGGACTGACGCAGGCGTCGGGGCTGACGATCAGCGGGGAAGGCGTGGTGCTCAGCAGCCTCCGCCGCCGGGACGACTGGCTGGAGTTGCGGCTGGTGGCGCAACACGACGAACCGACCGTCGCCGTGGTCGAGGGCGTACGGGAGTCCCGCCGCGCCGATCTGCTGGGCCGGCCGGGCGAGGAGTTCCCGCTCTCCGGCAGCAAGTTGGAGTTGCCGATGCGCCCCTGGGAGATCGCCACCGTCCAAGTGCAACTCATCCCCCGTACGGCGGGGGCCAACCCACTTCAGTCGTGATCTTGAACTTATTGTCGGTTTCAGCCGCAGAGCGCGAGGACTCCGGTGTGGTCGTCCTCGAGCCATTGTGGGCCGGGTTCGCTGGGGGCGGGAAAGGATGCCATCGATCCGCGGACCAGCTTTCGGCGACCGGTCAGGTCGGCCAGG
>JACCUF010000462.1 GCA_013811975.1 Geodermatophilaceae bacterium
GTCTCCTCGATCACCAGGCTGCCGTGGCCCGCGTCGAATCGGTACACCTCGTGGTCGTGACCGCTTGCGGCGAGGGCGGCTAGGTAGTTTTCGATCTGGCGCAACGGACATCTCGGGTCGTTGGCCCCGGCCATCACCATGACCGGTGCCCGTACGGCGGCCACGTAGCTGATCGGTGACGACCGTCGATAGCTATCGCCGATCTCGGCCGGGGACCCGCCGAACAGGGCTCGGTCGAAGGCCCGCAGGCCCTCCATCTCGTCCTCGTACGCGGCGAGATAGTCGGCCACCGGGACCTCGGCGACGCCAGCCGCCCACCGTTGCGGCTGGGTACCTAGTCCGAGCAGGGTCAGGTAACCACCCCAGGAGCCGCCGGTGAGGATGCAGCGGGCCGGGTCGGCCAAACCCGTCGAGACCGCCCAATCGTGTACAGCTGCGATGTCATCGCACTCGGTCAGCCCCGGACGTCCGGTCAGCGCGTCACGCCAAATGGAGCCATACCCGGTCGATCCGCGGTAGTTGACGTGTACGACCGCATAGCCGGCCTCGACGTAGGCAGCCCGGCGCGCGCGGAACGCGTCTTCGTCAGAGGATTCGGGCCCGCCGTGGATCAGGAATGCGGCTGCGTGCGGGGCCCGGCCATGCGGCGGACGTACGACCAAGGCGTGGATCGCACCACCGGGGCCCTCGACCCAAGCATCTTCCACCGGGAAGGCTTCCGGCGGCTGCTCGCCCGGAGCGGCGAGCACGAGACCGCCGCCGACCGCCCGGATCGCGGGCGGCTGCACCGAGGACGACCAGGCGAACTCCACCGCGCCGTCCGGGCGAGCGGTCGCCCCGCTGACCACGCCCGGTGCGGTGTCGAGACGGTGCAGGGACTGCTCGCCCAGCTCATACTGGTAGAGCTCGGTACGAGCGGCGAAGTCATGACTGATCAGCAGCGCGGTGCCATCGGGATACCAACTGCCGTTGACCTCACCGGGCAGGTCGAGCAGGATCTCGGTCTCCTTGGCGGCGGCCACATCCCAGATCAGGAGTTCAGGTCGGCCGCGTCGTTCGTGACCGACCAGGAGACGAGGATCTCCGGCGATCGGCGCGAATCCCAGGCTGGAAAGCCCGAGGTCCTCACCGTCCCACTTCTCGGCGATCGTCGCACCATCCACAGTAGACACTATCCGTAATGCCATGTGCCGGGCATCACCGTGCTCAGAATGGCCTACTGCGAGGAGGGCTTCATCACGTGATAGCCCGCCGACGTACGCCGTCTCCTCGTGTTCATAGAGCACGATCGTCGAGCCCTCGGCCACACAGCGGAGTAGTTGCGTGCCGTCGTCGGTGCTGCGACCGATCACGGCTATGCGGTGACCGATGCTCAGACCGGCGGAGTACGCCGGCTCGACCCCTGGCGCTGCGGGTACATCCGCACCCCCAACGAAGGGCTGGACCGTCCACTGCCCCCACTCGTCACCGTCGGTGTCTGCGAACCACCAGATCCGATCGCCATCGGGTGTGAGCGCGCCGGACAGCGTGCCGTTGGGGCGGTCGGTCGCCTGTCGGTGAGTCTCAGTGGCGCGGTCCCAGGCGTAGAGCTCGACGATGCCGGTTTGGTCGGAGAGGTAGAGGCACCGGTCGGGGGCATCGAGTGCCCAATCCGGCAGGGTGACGCGTGGGGCCCGGAAGCGGGCCTGCCAGCGGGCGTTCGTACGTGCATCGAGTCCGGGCACGTCAGCTGGGGCGGCGGGGTTCATCGTCACGCTGACGACGCTAGTCGCCGCTCCCCGCTCTCCCGCGGTTGCGCCGCGTCATGATCATTGGAGTTGGCGGCGGCCAAGCGATGATGACGCGCAAGCACAGCCCGCGCGGCTGGTGTGGTGAGCACTGCCGTCAGCGCCGTCGTCCCGAACCGGCGTCCCCGGATCGAAGGCGACCGCGAGGCCGAAATCCTCGACGCCGCCGTTCGGGTGCCCGCCGATGTCGGCTACGACCGGCTGACCATGGACATGGTGGCCTCGGAGGCGCGGGCCGGTAAGGCGACGTTGTACCGGCGTTGGCAGAACAAGGCAGCGCTGGTCGTCGATGCGGTCTCGCGGGCCAAAGGCATCCCGTCGCCCGACATGCCCAGCACCGGCACGTTGCGGGGCGACCTGCTCGCGTCCTGGTGTGGCCGCGAAGGTTGGAGTTCGACTCTGCCGATGTCGGTGATGGGCGGGCTCATGACCGCTCTGCACAATGACGAGGAACTCGGAGCGGCGTTCCGTGAAATCTTCTCGGGACCTCGCCAGGCGTTGGCGCGGCGGGTTTTCGAGGATGTCCGCGACCGCGGTGAAATCGCGGACGGGGTCGATCTGGATCTCGTGATGTCGCTGCTGCCCGCCGTCTGCGTTCATCACGAGTTCGTGCTCAACCGAGCACTCGACGATGTCTTCGTCGAGCGGGTGATCGACGCGGTGGTCCTTCCCGCCTGTCACGCAGAACAAAGCACGGCGCAGGCCGGTGTCGAGCCGGCCAGAACTGTCAGAACCGCCAAGTAGACACAACCGCATCTCCCGGTCTCAGAGAAGGAACACCATGTCCATTGCCTCCCCACCCGTCCCGGCCGATCCGCCCGCAGCTCCCGCAACTCTGAGCACGCCCAGCCCCCGTCTCGGACTCGCGCTGGTCCTGCTTACCGGAGCCCAACTGATGATCGTGCTCGACGCCACGATCGTGACCATCGCGCTTCCGTCAGTCCAGGCTGAGCAGAAGTTCACCCCGGAGAACCTCTCCTGGGTGGTCACCATCTACGCCATCGCCTTCGGTGGTCTGCTGCTGCTCGGCGAAAGGTGCTCATCGCGGGCGTACTGCTTTTTTTCTTCGCCTCGTTGCTCGGCGGCATCGCCCAGGCCGAATGGCAGCTGCTGGCTGCTCGAGCGCTGCTCAACGTCCCGATCGGTCTGCTCATCGCCTTCGGGGCAGTGCGCGTCCTGTCCGAGTCGCCTCGCCAGCACGGCCGCTTCGACCTCGCAGGTGCGTTCACCGCCACGATCGGTCTGGTGTCCCTTGTCTACGGCCTAACCCAGAAGGGCCAACCCGATTCGACCTGGACCGAGTTGGGTGTACTCGGACCGATCGCCTTCGGCGTCATCGTGCTGGCGGCCTTCCTGGCCATCGAGTCCCGCTCGAGCCAGCCGCTGTTACCCGTCCGGATCGTTGCAGACCGAACACGCGGGGTCAGCTTCGTGGTCATGCTGATCGTCGGGGCATCGATGTTCGCCATGTTGTTCTTCCTTGCGCTCTACATCCAGCAGGTGCTGGGCTACAGCCCGCTCAAATCGGGGTTGGCTTTCCTGCCGTTCAGTGCTGGCATCATCGTCGCCACCCAGACCGCGTCGGTGCTGGTGTCCCGGATGGACCCGAGGTGGATCTCCGGCGTTGGGGCTTTGCTCGGTGCCGGCGGAATGCTCGGGTTCGCCCAACTGGATGCCGACTCGACTTACTTCGGTGATGTGCTGCCCTGGATCCTGATGATGCCCTTCGGCCTGGGTCTGGTCTTCATCCCGATCACCCTGACTGCGGTCAGCCGCGTCGAGCCCAACGAGTCCGGTGTCGGGTCCGCGGTGCTCAACACGGTGCAGCAGGTCGGTGCAGCGTTGGGCCTGGCGATCCGCGGCCCAGGAACAGTTCGCGCACATCGTGCAGACCTACGGCTTCACGCAGGCCTTCATCGTGGCCGCGATCATGCTTGCGGTCGCTGGGGTGATCACCTTCGTCGGACTGAACATCCGACACCAGGATCTGGCCACCGACGGAGCGGATTCAGCCCCCGTCGCCGGCTAAGCCGCTCCGGGGTGCAGCGTGCCCTGGTGACGCGCGGCTGCAGCGATCAGCGATCGCAGAGCGGACTGGCCGACATCGTCGAGTCGACTGAGCTTGAGGCTGCGCATCGACAAGGTTCCGGAGACCTGCTTGCCGCCCGCGTCCGGCAACAGTCCATCGGGATCAGGCAGGTCACCGCCGTGATAGAAGCCGAGCGTCACATGGCCCTTGAACGGCATGAGGTAGGCGAACTGCTCGGTGAATTTCTTGGGGCCGATTCCCCACCCGGCGGACCGCTGCTTGGGCCACACGACCTCGACCGCTTCGGGAAGCACCTCGAAGATCAGGTCGCGTACGGCGGCGGCCAACTGCTGAATCTCCTCAGCGGAGGCCGACATCGCCTCCGTGAAGGTTTCGTCGTTCGTGGGCCCGTCTCGGTTCACGATGCCAGCGGCCTGTGCCATCGCCGGCCCTTCGCACGCATTGACGAACGGCCTGACCAGAAGCTCGTCTCGAGCCTCGGGCCAGACCGGCTGATCTGTCGGGGTGACAGGATTTGAACCTGCGGCCTCTTCGTCCCGAACGAAGCACGCTACCAAGCTGCGCCACACCCCGAGGGAGTCCAGCGAGTCTAGCTCGCGCACTCACGGCGTACAGATCAGGGCTCTCACACAGTGATGCAAGTGTTGCCGAGGCGTCGTCCGGTCACTTCGCGACCAGAGTCAGCAGGGTGGCCTCAGGAGGGCAGGCGAAACGCACCGGCGCGTACGGCGAGGTGCCCAGTCCAGCCGAGATGTGCAGCCAGGTGTCTGGTGCCCATCGGTGCAGCCAACGGGCCCGCGATCGATCGAGGCCGCAGTTGGTGACCAATGCCCCGTAGAAGGGGACCCTGAGCTGCCCGCCGTGGGTGTGACCGGCGAGCACCAGGTCATAGCCGTCCGTGGCGAAGGAATTGACGACTCTCGGCTCAGGGGAGTGGGTCAGACCGATTCGCAAGTCGGCCTGCGGGTCGGCGTCGCCGGCGACGTCGGCGTATCGGTCGTAGCGCAGATGCGGATCGTCGACCCCAGCGAGGGCAATCCGGCGCCCGTCGATCTTGAGGTGGCCAATTGCGTTGCTGAGATCGAGCCAGCCAGCCCTCACCATCGCGTCGCGCATGGGAAGCCAAGGCAGCTTGGTCCCGTGCACTCGCTTGTGATCGGGCCAGAAGTACTTCAACGGGTTCTTCGGCCGCGGCGCCCAGTAGTCGTTGCTGCCGAGCACGAAGGCACCCGGCCGTTCCATCAGCGGAGCCA
>JACCUF010000474.1 GCA_013811975.1 Geodermatophilaceae bacterium
CCACAGCAGCAACCCACTCGCGACCCCGACGATCACATCGCCGGACATGGTCTTGGCCTGTACCGATCCGGCAGCCGCCGAACCGATGATGACGTCGCCCGAGGCCGACCGCGAAGTCAGCTCACCCATCAGGCGCCCGATCAGCACGTCTCCTGAAGCTGTCTGCACCGAGGCTTCGTCCATGCTCTCGTCGAGGCGAACGTCGCCGGAGGCGGTGCGAACGCGCACTGGGCCCTCACCCCGGCCGACATGGATGTCGCCACTAGCCGAGGTCACCTCCAACCGACCACTGACGTGCGACAGGGAGACGTCCGCGCTGGCGGTGGTGACTGTGGCGCTGTCGAGGACACCGCGCGTCTGCACATCCGCGGTAGCAGTTTCGACGTCCACACTCGAGCCGGTTGGGACGGTGACGATGATCTCCAGGGACGGCTGACGGAGCATCCTGCGATCGGGCACGTCGATCCGCAGCCGGCCGGCGTCCTCGCTGAGCTGCACACGGGTACGTTCGGCGAGTTCGGCACCCCTCGAATCGTTCGGCACGATCTCGACTGAGGTCTCGGTGACGTCGGCGGCGGTGATCTCGACTGAGCCAGCTTGGTTGCGCACCGAGACATCGAGCGGATTCGGCGTCTCGAACCGATAGCAGGTGGCGCCTTCGGCAGGGAGCGGTGGCAGCTCGTCGGCCGAATCAGCTGCGTCGGTCTGGCTGGACCCGGGCATGGATGTCATCTGAACTCCTTGATTGGGCGCGCGGGAGGGGAGCGGGGCTAGGAACGGTGGTAGCCGGACAGGCGGCGGCCCGGTGGCAAGGGGGGCCCGGGGGGCCCGGGGGGTGGCGGGACCCTCGAGAGCGCGCCGGCGATGGTGCGGGTGAGCCAGGCGTTGAGGGACAGCGCCGACTCGTTGGCGCGGTTCTCGGCTGCTGACTTGACGGACTCCGGCATCCGCAGACTCACGCGAGCCGCGCCCGCATCATCGGCTTCGATGTTGACAAAAGTGCCCTCGGTGGCCTCGGAGGTGACGGTCTCAGCGGTCACCACGACCTCGGGTTCACCCGAGCGCATCCTGATCTCGACCGAGCCGGCACCCCAAGCTGCGGTGACTTCGGCGGCGAAGGCACTCAGCGCGTTGGTGAGCGCAAGCCTCGCCCCGGGTTCCAGTGCGTCGGCGAGCAGTCGAGCCGTCTCGCGTGCCTGATCGTCACCCATCGCAGCGGCGGTCAGTAGGTGCGCACGCATTGTCTCGACGTACGGGGTGAGATCCATGGTGGTCACTATGACGTCACGAGTGGTGTCAGCGCGACTGCGGGTAGGCAGAAGTTGGGTTGTACTTCTTGTGTCGACGCCATGGCGCCAGAAGCCGATCGGTCTGCCGGCGTCCAGCCCGACCATGCGTGGACTGCGTCTCGTAGTGGTGGCGGAGATATTCGGTGTACGGCGATGTCGTCATGACGCCACTATGACGTCACAAATGACATCTGTCAAGAGTCACTGTGCTGTCCTCTGCGATCGCACCGCGAGCCCCGGCCGGCCACCCGGGTAGGGCCGATACCCTCGCCCCGTGCCGAATCTCGTCCCGATGCGCGTCCAAGTCATTGCCCAGACCCAGTTCACCGCCCCGCCCGATGTCCCCTGGGACACCGATGTCGACGGCGGCCAGGCGCTGGCGGAGTTCGCCGGCCGGGCCTGCTACCAGTCGTGGACTAAGCCCAATCCCCGGACCGCCACTAACGCGGGCTATCTGACCCATATCCTCGAAGTGGGGCATCTGTCGGTTCTCGAACACGGTTCGGTCACGGTCTATCTGACCGGCATCTCACGGTCGCTGACCCATGAGCTCATCCGGCACCGGCACTTCTCCTATAGCCAGCTCTCGCAGCGCTATGTCCCCGAGCGCGATGCCGCCTTCGTCGAACCCGAAGTCATTGGTTCCGACCCCGAACTGCACGAGAAGTTCATGGCCGCGAGCGACGCCGCGCTCGCTGCCTACACCGAGTTGCTCGAGGGCTTGGAGAAGAAGTTCGCCGACGTAGAGAACGCCACGCTGCGGCGCAAGCAGGCTCGTCAGGCCGCTCGGGCCGTCCTGCCGAATGCCACCGAGACGCGCATCGTGGTGACCGGGAATTATCGCGCCTGGCGACACTTCATCGCGATGCGGGCCAGCGAACACGCAGACGTCGAGATCCGGGAACTCGCGATCGCCTGCCTTCGGCAGCTGCAGCAGGTCGCCGGCAATGTGTTCGCCGATTTCCGGATCAGCGCACTGCCCGATGGGACCGAGGTCGCGGCGAGCCCGTACGTGTCAGAGGGCTAGGCCGGCCGACGACCAGCGGTACCGTGTTCGGTATGACCGCTGATCCAGCTCGGCCCTTCGGGCGAGTCCTCACCGCGATGGTCACGCCATTCCTCGAAGACGCCAGCCTCGACCTCGACGGCGCCGTACGGCTGGCCACCCATCTTGTCGACGACGATCGACACGACGGCCTGGTACTCAGTGGAACGACCGGCGAGTCGCCCACCACCTCTGACGCGGAGAAGGAATCGCTGCTCTGTGCGGTCATCGAGGCGGTCGGCGACCGGGCGATCATCGTGGCCGGTGTGGGGACCAATGACACCTCCCACACGATCCATCTCGCCGAGCAGGCAGCCAAGGCCGGAGCTCATGGGCTGCTCGTGGTCACGCCGTACTACAACAAGCCTCCGCAAGCCGCTTTGCTCGCTCACTTCACCGCGGTGGCCGATGCGACCGATCTGCCGCTGATCCTCTACGACATCCCGGGCCGGACGGGCACCGCGATCGAGACCGAGACCCTGGTGCGCGCCGGCGAGCACGAGCGCATCGTGGCCGTCAAGGACGCGAAGGGTGACCTGTTCGGCGGGTCCGAGGTCATGGCACGCAGCGGTCTTTCTTACTACTCAGGCG
The DNA here is from genome assembly GCA_013811975.1 of Geodermatophilaceae bacterium. Classification (GTDB taxonomy): domain Bacteria; phylum Actinomycetota; class Actinomycetes; order Mycobacteriales; family Geodermatophilaceae; genus JACCQS01. Next base: position 2,926 of record JACCUF010000474.1, read on the forward strand.
ATGACCCGCTCAACCTGGCCTGGCTAGCACACGGAGCCAGTGGGGTGATCAGCGTGGTCGGGCATGGGTTCGGTACGTCGTATGCGGAGATGATCGATGCGGTGGATGCGGGGAATATGTTGCGCGCCAGGGAAATTCATACGAATCTCATCCCGGCCGTGCAGACGATCATGTCTCGGGACAGCCAAGGCGCCATCCGAGCGAAGGCCTTGGCGCAGCTGCTCGGCCTGATCCAAACCCGGCGGGTTCGGGGTCCGCTGCTCGACGCGTCCGAAGACGAGCTTGTCCTCGTCCGCGACGTGCTCGTCTCCGCGGGCGTCCTGACCTGATCGGCTGACAGCAGCGACGGGTAGCGTCTTCACCCGATGACATCCCTTGCCGAAGCACCCCGCCGCGACCTAGCCGCCCCCCCGCCCCTTCCATCTGATGGTCTCCGGGTGTTCCCCCTTGGTGGTCTGGGCGCCATCGGGCGCAACATGACCGTCTTCGAGTTCGGTGGGAAACTGCTGGTAGTCGACTGCGGTGTGCTCTTCCCGGAAAGTGACCAGCCCGGGATCGATCTGATTCTGCCCGACTTCGCCAGTATCGAGCACCGCCTCGACGACATCGTCGCCGTTGTGCTGACCCACGGACATGAGGACCACATCGGGGCGATCCCGTACCTGCTCCGGTTACGTGATGATGTTCCACTGGTGGGGTCGCGGCTGACGCTGGCGCTGATCGAGGCGAAACTGCGCGAGCACCGGATCAAGCCGGTCACCGAGCTGGTGGCCGAGGAGGAGATCCGTACCTACGGTCCCTTCGAGTGCGAGTTCATTGCGGTGAACCACTCGATCCCAGATGCGCTAGCCGTGGCGATCCGGACACCAGCCGGCTTGGTCGTGCACACCGGTGACTTCAAGATGGACCAGCTGCCCCTCGACGGCCGATTGACTGATCTCGGTACCTTCGCCCGGCTTGCCGACGAGGGAATCGACTTGCTGTTGTCGGACTCCACGAACGCCGAGATCCCTGGCTTCGTCACCTCCGAGCGCGATATCGGACCGGTCCTCGAGGACGTGATCGGCCGGGCCCAGCAGCGGGTGATCGTCGCCTGCTTCGCCTCGCACGTACACCGGGTACAGCAGGTTCTCGATGCAGCGGCCAAGCATGAGCGCAAGGTCACCTTCGTGGGCCGTTCGATGGTCCGCAACATGGGTGTGGCCCGCGATCTTGGACTTCTGCACATCCCGCGCGATCTCATGGTGGACATGCAAGAGGCAGCCGCGCTGGCGCCCGAACGGGTGGTCTTCGTCAGCACCGGTAGCCAAGGCGAGCCGATGTCGGCGCTGTCCCGAATGGCCGGAGGCAGTCATCATCAGGTCAACGTGGTGGCCGGGGACACGGTGATCCTCGCCTCGAGCATGATCCCCGGCAACGAGACCGGGATTTTCAAGATCATCAATGCGTTGTCCCGGGTCGGGGTGGCCGTGGTCTACAAGGATGTGGCCAAGGTGCATGTCTCCGGTCACGCGCCCGCCGGTGAACTCACTCTGCTGCTTAACATCACCCGTCCTCGGCACTTGATGCCGGTGCACGGCGAGTGGCGCCACCTTCGGGCGCACGGCAAGATCGCTGAGCGCACCGGCATCCCGCCCGACCGGATCTTGCTCATCGAGGACGGCGTCGTGGTGGACCTCGTCGACAGGACTGCCAGGGTGACCGGCCGGGTACCCTGCGGTCATGTGTACGTCGACGGCAACGCCGTCGGCGATGTGGGTGACGAGTCGCTGCAGCATCGACGGATCCTGGGTGAAGAGGGATTCGTCGCGGTGACCGTCGTGGTGGAGTTCTCCACCGGGACGATCGTTCGCCCGATTCACATCTCGGCGCGCGGTTTCTCCGACGCTGACGCGCCCTTCGCAGCTGTCGTGCCGATCCTCGAGAGCGATCTCAAGTCGGCTCTGGCCCGCGGGGACAGCGACAGTCACCGACTCTCGCAGGTGATCCGACGTACGGCCGGTAAGTGGGTGTCCGACACCTATCGTCGACGGCCGATGATCATCCCGACGGTCCTCGAGGTCTGAGCGAGGCGGATCAAACGCGTAGATCTATTCTCGCTGCCGCCCTTCGAGCCGTTGGGGCTCCTTGAGCATCAGGGTCACCATGGGACTCGGCTCCTGGGGTTGCCAAGTCCGGTAAGCCTGCCCTCTGGGCTGCGGCCATTCGATGTCGAGATCGATTCGGGTACCGAAGTCGCGCGCCCCCGCGAGCACCGTCAGGGCCGCCTCGAGCACCCGTCGCTGAGTGCGTCGGTCCCCGGGCATTCCAAAGGAATGGCCGAACGGGAACTCGACTCCCACAATGCGCGGAGCTAGCTGTCGCAGTGCGAGGGTCGGCATCATCGTCACTACTACCGTAGGGATCCCGGCACTTTCGATTCGTCGCGCCAGCACGGGCACGTTTCGGCAGCACTCCGGTCAAGCGGGCGCCAGGATGACGCCGTCGGCGCCTTGTGCCTGCAACTCCCGCACGACCGCTGGACCCGTCTCATCACGCCAGCGATCCAGTGCGTCATCGTGCCAGCCCTGGTAACCCATGACCGAAACATGCTCGTCAACTGCGCCGCCGACCCGAGCCTCGTCGACGAGTTCGGCCAGCGCAGCGAGCGGCAACGTGATGTTCGGGTCAGCGAGCAGGGGCTCGCTGTTGAGAGTGCTCGACACACCCATCCTCAGCAAGGTCACGAGCCGCCTTGCGCTACGACACGAGCACGCTCAACCGCGAAGAGCCTCTCATGTCCAACTCGCGGCAGTCCTGAAAGTTTCACCCGAACGGTCGTCAGTTTCCATGTGCCGCAGGTTGTGCGCACTATGGATGCTATGGTTGAGTCAAATCAGTTGCGTAGCAATGGATTTCGTAGCAATGGGTAGCCATCGCCTTACTTTATGTAACTAGCAAAACGCTCCACTGAGTATCACGATGACAGGACTTGGTATCATGCGACTTTCCTCCACGCTCACGTCCGCCTCGGTGGCTGTCCTGCTGGCATTGGCGCCAGTCAGCCCAGCATCCGCCGGGACCGCGGAGCGCCAAGCGGCCTGCACCGCGCTCGGCGGCACGTTCCAGGCTGGGGGCTCGACCACCAACCCCAATCCAAGTAAAGACAAGTGCACGGTGACGACCACCGTCGTCGGGCCGGCAGTACCGGCCGGCGCGCCGACAGTCACCATCGGGCAGTCACAGAA
>JACCUF010000079.1 GCA_013811975.1 Geodermatophilaceae bacterium
CGCAGAGCCGGAAAGCCACTGGTTTCCCGGCTCTGCGCCGCTGTGTGAAACTCGATCCGGAAACCTTCGCCGCCGACTACTGGTCGCGGCAAGTCCTGCTGTCGCCGGCGTGCACCCTGCCTCGGGACTTCTCCGATCTGCTCGACCTAGATGCGGTCGACGAACTGCTGTCCCGGCGCGGCGTCCGTACGCCGTTCCTGCGGGTGGCCAAGGGCGGTGCCATCCGCCCTGTGGCGAGCTATACCCGAGGCGGCGGGTCCGGCGCCGACATCGGCGACCAGTTGGCCGATGACAAGATTCTCGATCTCTTCGCGGATGGGAACACTCTCGTCCTGCAGGGCCTGCACCGGCTGTGGCCTCCGCTGATCGAATTCGCCACAGCGCTGCGCGCCGAGATCGCTCACCCGGTGCAGGTCAATGCCTACCTGACTCCGCGGAGCTCGCAGGGTTTTGCGCACCACTACGACGTACACGACGTCTTCGTTCTTCAGGTAGCCGGTGCCAAGCGCTGGCAGATCCACCCGCCGGTTCTGGCAGATCCGTTACGGACCCAGCCCTGGACCGATCGTAAGGCTGCCGTGGAGCAGGCCAGCCGACAGCCTCCGCTGATCGACACGGTGCTCGAACAGGGCGACGCGCTGTACCTCCCGCGCGGCTACGTCCACGGCGCGCAGGCGCTGGACGGTGTCAGCGCCCATTTGACGGTCGGCGTGCACTCGGTGACCCGCTTCGCCATCGTCGATGCCCTTCTCGCGGAAGCGGCGACAGACGCTGACCTCCGCGTCAGCCTCCCCCTCGGAATCGACCTGGCTCATCCCAATGGCGCCTTGGCGGACGAGGTCCGCGCCACCATCGCCGCTCTGCGCAGCTGGCTCGAGCACGCCGAAACCAGTGCGCCCGCAGATCGGTTGCGCCGAGAAGTCTGGGCGCAGACCCGCGCGGCACCGATACCCCCGATCCGAACCGCCATCGCGCTGTCCGCGTTGAATGATCAGAGCGTGATCGCCCTTCGCCCCTACCTCGACATGCACTGGCGGAGTTCCCCCGATGGGGTGAGAGTCGAGACCGCAACCCACATCCTCGACCTCGACGTGAGCGCCGCCTCAACTCTTGCCGCGCTCCAAGCCGGTCGAAGCGTCCGGCTGGACGCGATCACCGACCTCGACCCCGAGGCCACCATCGATCTCGCCCGGCAGCTGGTCCGCAGCGGCGTTGTGGTTCTCGTCTGATGGGAGCGAGCGACCCCGCCCCCACATCCAGCACGGGGCCTCGCCGACCGGTGCCGAAGGTTGACCCTCGACGCTGTGCCCCATCCGCTCGTCGCCGACGGGATGCGCTGATGGCTACCGCAGCACCCGCGACCCGCTGGCTGTTGGTGGAACAGCCGGGTCCTTGGGGTCGGCATGCTCTGCGGGAATCCCTGTTGGCGCCCGAGGTGGCAGCCGGGTTGAAGGAGCTGACCAGCGAACGGGGAGTCCGGATCCAGGTCATCCGCAGGCCGCCGGATCGTGCCGACCCCGTACGGCCCCGGCGTTGGGCCTATGTCGATTCCGACGCTTCGACCCCGACTAGCTGGTGGGGCGAGTACACCCAGGATGTCGAGCTTCTCGACCTGTCACTGGACGAGTCGCAGGGCAAACCCAGCACCGAGCCGGTCTTCTTGGTCTGCACCCATGCTCGGCACGACGCGTGTTGCGCTCTGTTCGGTCGGCCCGCATATTCCGCGCTCGCCCACGCGTACCCGGACAACACATGGGAGACTTCGCATGTCGGCGGGGACAGGTTCGCCGCCAGCCTTGTGATCCTGCCGGACGGTCGGTATTACGGTGGCCTCGACGGCGACTCCGCGCTACGAGTCATCATCGCGCACGCGGCCGGTCTGATAGAGCCGAAGTACTACCGCGGTGCAAGCGTGCAGGCAGCGCCGACCCAGGCCGCGGAGCACTACCTGCGTGCACACCTCGGCGAGCGTCGGATCAGCGCCGTGATCCCGCTTGATCTGCAACAGGTGGATCTGGCCCGTTGGGTTGCGCGCCTGGCCCACCTCGACGGCACCGAGTTCGCGGTGGAGGTCAGCACGACGCACACCACGGCTCTGAACCGACTGACCTGCTCGGCCAGCCATCCGGCGGCAGCCAGGTTGTTCGAATTGATCGGGCTTGAAGAAGTGAACCGCGTTCTGAATCAGGACTGAGCTGCACCCGGGACACCGTTCAACTTCGGCCGATGCGTACCGGGACGTCGAGTTCGACATTGGTCAACGAACCGTGGTAGCCGACAAGTGAGTGCGCGCCGGGCTCGCGACGACTCGCGGTGAAGGCGACACCGCCTCGCGCCCAGGACAGCACATCGCCGATCCGCGCCGCGTGCGCTCTGGTCACCGTGGACCCGAAGAGGCCTTCGTCGATCGCCTGCTCTCGAGTGAGCACCCAGGCCCGGTCGCCAAGAACCATGGTCCAGGTCGCCGCCACGTCTGCTGTGGCGCCCGGTTGGGTGTAGACGTAACGCGCTCGCGGTTCACCGGCGACCAGACGCACCCCGCTCGCCAACGCAACCGCGCCATCGGAACCGGGCTCGTCCTCGGCCGCATCCAGGTCGATCTTGTCGCAGTCCTCGACATCGAGCATGCCGTGATCCGCGGTGACGACAAGAGCGGTGTCCGGCCCGATCCCGGACAGGATCGACGCGACTATCGAATCCACTTGACCGAGCTCGAACTTCCAGGCGTCACTGGTGCAGCCGCGAATGTGCCCGGTCATGTCGAGGCCACCGTGATACGCGTAGAGCAGCGAAGGCTCGCCATCTTCGGCGCAACGAACGGCTCGGGCCACCAGATCGCCTGGGCTGACCGCGTCCAGATATCTGGCCCCGCGGTAGGTCGCCTCGGTCAGACCCGACCCGATGAACCGCGCGGGCCCCGCAGCCTGGACACACACGCCGGCCTTGCGTGCGCGCTCGAATACCGTGGGCGCCGGCTGCCATTCATCCGGGGGTGGGTCGGTACGCCAGTCGATGTGAGTGAGCAGCCGATCAGTGCCGGGAATGGCGACGGTGAAGCCGACAATGCCGTGCTCGCCCGGTGGCACGCCGGTGCTGAGGGACGCCAAACTGACGGGAGTCGTCGACGGGCTCGCGGCCTGGAGTGCCCCGACCGGGCTGGCCAGGGACGTCAAAACCGGGGCGGCGTCGGGGTTCTCAGCGAGATTGTGCTCCCCCAGCCCGTCTATGAGTAGCAGGACGATATGGCGCACATCGGTCAGCGCCGGGGTCAAACCCAGGACGTCATCGAATCCGGCAACCCCGAGCCCGGCCATGATGGAGGGCAACAGTTCGGCGAGGCTGCCTTTGCCGTACGCCGGAACTGACAATCCCTCGGGCCTGGCGGTTTTCGGTCCGGTCCGCACTGAGGGTCCCGGTTGGGCAGCCAGATGCTCCAGTCCGGTCATCGGCGGCACAGCAGGTGCAGGTCGGTCGCTAGATCACGGTAGGGCGAGCGCTCGGCGAGAACGATCTCGAGTTCTCGTACGGCAGAACTCTGTTCGGCACCTACCTCAGGCGCCGGCAACAGATCGGCGACCACCCGTACCCCGTGCCACAGCTCGACCGACAACCCTGCCTGCGCGACCAGGCTGTGCAGTTCGTCGATGTCGAAGCGTCGGTGCCGCGTCCCGTCCGACTGCCCATGGAGCAAGGCGAGCGCCCCCTCGGGGCGGCCGCCGATGGCTCGGGACAGGACCGCGGCCGCCTGGTTGGCCGCGAGCAGGCTGACCCACCCGCCCGTCCGTACACAAGCGGCCAACTCAGCGGCGGCCGATGACGGCTCGTCGACGTATTCCAGGACGTGGTGACAGAGCACCAGGTCGGCGCTACCGGCCGACACGACTTCGGCCAGCCGGTCACCGTCGCCCTGGATCCCGTTCACCGATCCGGCGACCTCGGCTGCCTGAGCCCGGCGGGCCAGCAGCGCCAGGGCATCTGGACTCGGGTCGACGACGGTGACGGTGTGCCCACGCTGGGCAAGGGGTACAGCGAACCCCCCGGTGCCGCCGCCCACATCCAGGACGCGCAGTGGCCCGGCACGCAGAATCGGTTCCAACGCTGCCCACACTGCCGCCGCCCGCGTCGACCCGGGATCTGGCGGACTTGTTGCTGAAGAGGACATCATGGCTCGCCGAGACTATCCGGGCCCGCTGGCCGCTCGACTGAATCGGGTGCAGCTCAGTGGCCGCTGCTGCCCGGGCTGGCGTGCCAGAGCTTGCGGGGTGCGGACTTGGTGTCCTCACCCGGTGGTTTCAGATCGGAGTATGGCGACATCCGGAAACCGGTGGGGTGCACCAGCACGGGCCGGGCCATCACCGGTCGTGACGAGCGAGCCTGCGCTGCACCCTGGATGGCTTGCTCGGTGAAGTCCGGCGTCTGGACCATCAGGTCGGCAACCGCATCGATGCCGTCGGAATTCCACGCCTCATACAGCGTCGGCAGCTCCCATGCACCGGTCGCCCGCAACGAGATCCCCCGCGGTCCGGTCCGGCGTATCTCCCCGCGGATGACCAGCAGCCAGGAGTGGAAGACCGTTGCGGCATATGGTCCCTGGGCGTCCTCGAAGAAGGTCGCATCCGCGCAACCCGTACCGTCGTCCAGGGTCACGAAGACCACCCGCCGCCCCGAGCGCACCGGCGGGGTCTGGGTGGCCACCTTCACCCCGGCCACCAGAACCTCGGACTTGCTCCGGGTGCCCAGCAGGTCCTTGGACCGGATGATGCCGAGTGCGGTGAACAGCGGGGTGTAGAAGTCCACGACATGCTGGCTGGCATCCAGGCCGAGTACTTCCAATTCCGCGCTGACCCTTTCGGCGGCGGTCATCTCCGGCAGTCCACCGGCCGACCCAGCCAGCTCCCGGTCGTCCGGCGTCGGGAAGTCGAAGACCAGTTGGGTCCCTCCTGCAGCCGCCGAACGCCGCCGGCCGCGTGGGGTGAGTGTCCCGGTGGCCCTCTTGGCACCGCGCACCCATTCGTCGAGTTCCTTGCACTGCAGCAGCAGGTCCCGCCGGTTCACCGTTCCCCGCCGGCGTACCGGACTGGCCCGCCCGATCCGGTAGAGCGAGTCGAATCCACCCGCCACGATCAGCCGCTCCACGATCGGGCGGGAGGCACCGGCCCGGTAGAAGAAGTCCGACAGGCCGGCGTACGGCCGACCAGCCACGATGCCGGCCACCTCCGTCTCGTTGATGCCCTTGACGTCGGCCAGGGACAGCCGGATGCCGTACCGGGTGGGGTCGGGCATCCCCGCCGGCAACCACTCCGGCGGCGCCCAGGTTGTTGTTGCCGTCCGCAGTTCGTCAGGCATTGCTTCGACAGGCATTCGTTCCATTCGGTAGACGCCGTCGGAGACGTTCACGTCCAAGCCCAGGACCGGGATGCCGAAGTTGCGGGCGTCATCGAGGATCAGCCGCTTGGGATACATCCCGGGATCGTGGGTCAGCACCCCGGCGACGAAGGCCGCGGTGTGGTGCGCCTTGAGCCAGGCGGACTGGTAGGTCGGCAGCGCGAAAGCAGCGGCATGTGCCTTGCAGAACCCGAACGAGCCAAAGGCCGCCAGCACCTCCCAGATCCGTTCGGCATCCGGCAGCGAGTACCCGTTCTTGAGCGCGATCGGCATGAACCATGCCTGCACCTCGGGATGACCGTCCTTGTGCCCCAAGGCCCGACGCACCTCGTCGGCTTCGGCCAGGGTGACCCCGGTGACCGTGTGCACGATCTCGAGCACTTGCTCGTGGAAGACGACGACGCCTCCGGTCTGCTCCAGGGAGTACCGCAGGCTCTCGTGGAGGTACGCCGGCTCCGCCCAGCCCTGCCGGGCCATCAGGAACGGGGTGACCATGTCGCTCTTGACCGGGCCGGGCCGGAACAGCGAGATGTCGATGATGATGTCCTCGAAGCTGCTGGGAGCGAATTTGCCGACCAACTCACGCTGCCCAGGCGACTCGATCTGGAACATCCCGAGAGTGCGGGTGGACTGGATGAGCTGGTAGGTCGTCGGGTCATCGCGCGGGATGGCGTCGATGTCCACCTGCACCCCGTCGGTCCGGGCGACCTCATCGATCGCGTGCGCGATCGCCGACTGCATCCGGATGCCGAGCAGGTCGAGCTTGAGCAGGCCGAGTTCCTCGACGTCGTCCTTGTCGAACTGGCTCATCGGGTACCCAAGGAAGCTGCGCTCGACCGGAGTCCGATCGAGCAGAGTGCGGTCGGACAGCAGCACCCCGCAGGGATGCAGGGCGATATGGCGGGGCAGGCCATCGAGGCTCTCCACCAGGTCGAAGAGCAACTCGAGCTTGGCTTGCGCGATCCCACTGGCCCGCAACTCCGGGAGGTCGCGCAAGGCTGCCCTGGCCTGGTTGGCCCGGATGTGCGGGAAGGCCTTGGCCAGCGTGTCGATCTCACCCAGCGGCATCCCGAGTGCCGCACCGACGTCGCGGATCGCGTGGCGTACCCGATAGGTGTCCATCATCGACACGCAGCTGACCCGGTCGTCGCCGTACCGCTCGATCACCGCGTCATAGACCTCCATCCGACGCGCGGACTCCACGTCGATGTCGATGTCGGGCAACGCCTTTCGTAGCGGTGACAGGAACCGCTCCATCAGCAGTCGGTAGCGGATCGGATCCACGTCGGAGATCCCCAACAGGTAGGTGACCAGGCTGCCAGCCCCTGAGCCGCGGGCGGCCGCGCGTACCCCCATCGAGCGGATCAGGTCGGCGACATCGGCGACGGTCAGGAAGTACGACGGATAGCCCATCTTTCCGATGACAGCCAGCTCGTCGTTCAAACGTCGGCGTACGGCGTCGGTGTCGGCCATTCCACGTTGACCGAATCCTGCCTCACAGCGCTGGGAGAGCACTTCTGCTTCGCACAGTCCCGCTTCGCTCGGAGCGCGCACGACATCGAGTTCCGGAAAGTGCACCGTGCCCAGGCCCAGATCCCGCCGCGGGTCGACCGCACACTGCTCGGCCAACCGGGAGGTCGCGGTGAGCAACCGAGCGCCGATCTCGTCGTCGGCGAGGTCCGCGGCGATCTCAGCCATCTCCTTGCCGGACTTGAGATAACCCTCGGCGCTGCGCCGGTCGAGGTGGCGCAGGTCGAGCGGAACCAGCCGCCGGCTCGCGTCAAGGACGTCCGCGGTCGGGGCGTCGAACGGGTCGACGTAGCGGACCGCATTGGTGAGCACCATCGGCGCGGCGGTGCGCAGACCGAAGCGGAGCATCGATTCCGCCTTGATTCGATCCCCCTGAGCCCGGTGGTGGACGACTTCGAGATAGACCTGCTGGGTGCCGAGGCGCTCTCGCCAGGCCTCTAGTTCGGCCTCGGCGAGGTCGGGCCGGCGAGTAGCCAGCGCCCGGCCGACCGTGGAGTCCGGGCCGAGCAGGGCGACCAGGGCGCCGTCGCGGGCATGCTCGGCCACCAGATCTCGGCTGCTGACCGGCATTCCTCGTTCCCCGGCCAGATGGGTGGCACTGGTCAGCCGGCACAATGCTCGCCATCCGGTCCCGGCCCGGGCGAGCACGGTGACCCGGGGCAATCGGGCATCCACGCTGGCCCCGCCGCGGGCCGGGGACTTGCGACCGGGCGGTCGTACGGGTGGCTGTCCGGCCACCGAACCGAGGGCCAGGTCCAGTCCGAAGATCGGCCGGATGGCGGCCTCGCGGCAAGCCACCGCGAACTTCACCGCACCGGACAGGCCGTCGCGGTCGGTCAGCGCCAGGGCGGTCATCCCGTGGTCGGCAGCACGTTCCACCAGGTCGGAGGGGTGGTTGGCGCCGTACCGCAGGGAGTAGCCGGATGCGACATGCAGATGGACGTACGGATCACCGCTCATCTCAGAAACCCAGTTTGGGTGTGATGCACCCAATTTGGGTGTAGACGCAGGCAGCAGCAGGGGTGTCGCTGTCGGAGTACGTGCTCACCGAGCTGATCCAGGTCGCCGGCCGCTCGACCAACGCCCAGATACTCCTTCGCGCAGCGCTTCGCCCGGGAAGTTTCAGTCGAGAAGAGATCGAAGCCCTCGACGTACCGTTGGTCACCACCGATGCCCGGCTCGGCCGCGCGCCCGGTCGCCGATGCGCCGTCGAGGTCTTCGGACAGCCCAGCGACTAACCGCCCGCAGTAACTGGTCACCTGCCGCATATCGCACCTGCGGCAGGTGACCAATTACTTGGCGAGGACCTGCTCACTCCCTGTCGCCCCCCGTCACCCTTTCCGCGAGGCGGCAGAACGTAGCCACCTCGCGGATCAGGTCATCGGCCTCCCGGGCAGTCACCGAACCGACGAGTCCGGCCTCGGCAGCGGCCCGCTTACCGGCGCCGGCAGCGAAAAACCCGGCCCACTCCCCCAGCTCCGGAGCCAACTCGATCAGCAGATCCCAGGCACTGCGCAATCCCCGCCGACGCGGCCGAACCCCCGACTCACTGCGTTGGGCGAGTACCGCTGCAGCGGCCCGCAGAGCAGCCAGATGTGCTCGGGCATAACGGGGTTCGGGCTCGGGCTCGGTGGCTGCCTCGACCAGTTCGGTCCGCGCCTGAGCCAGTAACGACGCCGCCGAACCGCGCGCTTCAGGCCCGGCGCTGGATTGTGCTGTTCTGGCCGGAGAAGAATCAGTCATGGACACGGGCCAGTACCCACAGGTTGGCCGCCTCGTCCCAGCACAGGTCGTAGACTCCGCCGGGAGCACCGCTTGCACCCTGGCCGGGCCGAGTCTCCACTCGCCACCAGTGAAGTTGCACGATCGCCTCGCCGCCGCTGAATCGGCGCCACCAGGGACCGGACTCCACCCAGTGATCGAGAACGGCAGCCACGTCGTACAGACGCTCGCGCCACCAAAAACTGTGCGGTGTCACGCTTGAGTACACCCGGGTGCCCGCTTCCACGTCGATCGGCTCACCCCGACCCGCCTCTGGCAGACGGCTCATGAGCGCTAGACCTCCTGCACCTGAAACGACCAGCACCAACCACGCCGCCACTGAGCCGGAGCCGATACGGGTCGAGGGCCTCGGCCCCGGCTCAGTTCGTTCGGCACTTCTGAAGCAGTGCCCGATCATTCGAACATGTGTTCGAATGACGGTCATCAGTGAACAACCTCAACCGCTCGAAGTCAACCCCGGATCTCCACATGGACCGTCACCTAGGCTCGGGGCGTGATCATGCATCTGGCGACCTTTACCTGGCGTCCCGACGTGACCAACGACGACGTGGTGGCCGTCCTCGAAGGACTGAGCTCGCTGCCCGACCAGATTCCTGAACTGCGCTCCTACAGTTTCGGCCCGGACCTCGGACTGCGCGACGGCAACGCCGACTTCGCGGTCGCCGCCGTGCTGGACAGTCCGGAGACGCTACCGGCCTACCTGGACCATCCCGAGCACGTGCGGATCCTCAAGGAAATCATCGCCCCGCTGATCGCGACCCGTCAGGCGGTTCAGATCGAACTTCCTCCGGAGACTGCACCCTGAGGGACCGAGCTCAGGGCTAGGCACGGCTCGTCCGCGGCACGTCGCTAGGCCGGGCGGGTTTCGGGCATCCTGATCGCCAGCACCACGCCGATCGCTAGCACTGCCGTCGTCAGCGCGAACCCGGTGGAATAGCCGGCGGCCGGGTTCGACCCCCAGCCTCCACTGTCGACCAACGCCGATGCGGCGAGCGGCCCGATCATCGCCCCGACGTCGATAGCCATCTGGTAGAAAGCCACGGCACCGCCGCTCCTGGCCGGGGCCACATCGGCGACAATGGCCGCCGGAGCGACCGCGAGGATGCCGGTACCGACTCCGGATACGGCCATCGCGACCAGGAACAGCATCAGATTTGCGGGCGCGATGAGGATCGCCATGCCCGCAGTCGCCGTCGTCGTCCCGAGGATCATCAGCGGCCTACGCCCCACCCGGTCAGCCCAGCGTCCGGTGGGGAAGAGCGCCACCGCGTTGGCCACTGCGAAGACGCCAAGCCCGATGCCCGTCCACTCCGTGCCCAACCCCAGCGCCTCTCCGACGAACAGCGGGATCAACGAGAAGCGCACGCCGAAGGCCAACCATCCGATTCCGAGGCTGGCACCGATCGCCGCGCGGTAGGCCGGAAGACGCAACATCGATCCGATGCTGGCTGTGCCAGGCGGGCCGTCCTCGATCGAGGCGGACACGTGGACCGGCGGTGGAAGCCGGCGCAACGCGACGAAAGCGACAACCGTCGCAACGACAAGCAGCGCTCCGTAGATGAAGAACGGCAATCTCAGCGAGATCGCCGCCAGCGGTCCGCCGACCACCGGTCCTGCGATCCCCCCGACCAGGAAGCCACCGAAGAACACGCTGTTGGCCCGACCGCGGACCTGCGGAGGTGAGGTTCGGATCAGCAGGACGACGGCCGAGACAGTGAACATCGCCGAGCCCAGGCCGCCGAGACCTCGCAGGAACAGCAGTTGCGGGTAGCTCTGCGCGAAGCCGGCCGCACCGCTGGTGACGGCGGCCAACCCGATTCCGGTTACCAGGACTGCGGCCTCACCGAACCGGTCTACCAGTCTGCCGGAGAACAGCGCGGACACGATCCGCATCCCGGCGAAGGCGGTGACCACCAAGGCCGCCAACGTACGGCTGACCCCGAACTCCAGCGCGAAGTCCGGGATGGCCGGGGCGACGATGCCATACCCGATGGCCACGCACCCAGCCACCAACGCCAGGATCCAGGCCTCGCGGGGCAACTTCGGAGTGCCGTTCGCAGAGCTGCCGGTGGTCTCGTCTCCCCCGGCACTCACCCGTGCAGCATGCCTGGACCTTTAGGAGCGAGCGCCCAGGCCCCTAGCCGCCAGGTACGAGACGAGACCGGCGGGGTTGCGGCTCTGCCCCAGCACCTCGCCGGGACCGGTGAATTCGAACACCAGCCCCTCGCCGCTCTTGAGCGCAGTCATCGACGACCCGCCCATCCGGCGGGTCGAAACCCCGATCCCGTCGGAGTAGGCGACCAAGTGACCGGTGTCGAGCACAACGCGCTCGCCAGGACCGAGGCGATGCACATCCAGCGCACCGAAGCACGAGACCAGCAGTTGCCCCTGACCCGTGGCTCGCATCAAGAAGCCACCCTCACCACCGACGAGATTGCCGAAACCCCCCCACTTGGTGTCGATCGTCACGCTCCATTCACTGGCCAACCAGCAGCCCTTGGACAGGTTCCAGGCCCGCTCCGGCGAGGCCGGGAGCGCGACGACGTCACCCGGCAGGTTCGGCGCCACGTCGACCCATCCGCCGTACTGTCCGGCGGTGTAGGTCGTGATGAACAGCGATTCCCCGCCCAGTGCCCCGCGCGCCAAGGACTTCATCAGCCCGCCCTGCATCTGCGCCTGGACGTTCAGATCGGGCGACATGGCCGCCATCGCGCCGGCCTCGACCTGCAACGGTTCACCCGGGGCCAGCGTGACCCTGGCCACCGCGAAGCTCGGATTGTGCCTGATTTCCACCTGCATGACGTCCACCTGCTCTGACGCTGGGGTCCGGACCGAGGAAAAACCGGGATCGGGATACTGGCCGAGTGAATCCTAGGGTCGACTCGGTCAACCGCCGGCTGCGCGATGCCGGTGTCGTCGTTGAGGTTCGCATCCTGGAGTCCAGGGCGCACACCGCAGCCCTGGCCGCTGCCGCGCTGGGCGTCGAGGTCGGCGCCATCGCGAACAGCTTGATCTTCGACGCCGGCGGCGTGCCATTGCTGGTGATGACCAGCGGGGGACATCGCGTCGACACGGCCAAGGTCGCCGCGCTTCTCGGCATCGCCAACCTGCGTCGTGCAGATCCCGATTTCGTACGGACCCACACCGGTCAGGCAATCGGCGGCGTGGCGCCGGTCGGTCATCCGGAGCCGATCGGAACCCTCGTCGACATCGAACTCGCCCGATATGAGCAGGTGTGGGCGGCGGCCGGCCATCCCTGCACGGTCTTCCCGACCAGCTACGACGAACTGCTCCGGATCACTTCCGGTACGGCCGCCGAAGTGGGCGACTGACCTGATCTGGGACTACCTTCCCGGCTCATGGTGCAACGATCATGACGAACGCGTCGAACTTCACCGCCCTGCACTACGCGCAACGACCGTTCCTGCTGCCCAACGCCTGGGACGTGGCCTCCGCGGTCCTGCTTGCCGACGCCGGTTTTCCGGCGATCGGCACGACCAGTCTCGGTGTGACTGCAGCGGCAGGACTGCCGGATGGAGTGGGTGCCGGCCGCGACCTGACCCTGGCTCTGGTGCACGATCTCGTCCGGCGCCTGAGCGTGCCCCTCACGGTCGACCTCGAGGGCGGCTACTCCGACGATCCGCCGACCGTCGCTGCCCTGGCCACCGAACTTGCCGGACTGGGCGTCGCCGGGATCAACCTGGAGGACGGCCGCTCCGACGGCGGCCTGCGCCGCGCCGAGGAGCATGCTGCCGTCATAAGCGCAGTCGCCATCGGCGCGCCAGAACTGTTCATCAACGCCCGGACGGATACCTACTGGCTTAGCGTCGGCCCCGACGATCAGCGCCTCGACGAGACGCTGCGCCGGCTCGCGGCCTACCGCCACGCCGGCGCCACTGGAGTATTCATCCCGGGCCTGACCGACTTGGCCGACACCGCGACTGTCGTCAAATCGGTGGCCCTGCCGGTCAACGTGCTCTGCCGTCCCGATGGCGATCTCAGCGCACTGGCCGCTGTCGGCGTGGCCCGGGTGAGTACGGGGTCTTCGCTGTACCGGCACGCCCTGGCCGCCGCCGTCAGTGTGGCCGACGCCGCGAGGGGCGGGCGGCGGCTGCAGCGCGCCGAACCGGTGGACTACGCATACCTGCAGAACAGTCTGTCGGCGAGGCGGGAGACGCGCGAGCCCGGAGCATGCGCCGACGGGTGATGTGTCGCGTTCGAGTCCGGCCGAATCGGCGCTTCACCGGAGCTAGGCTCAGCGGGTGTCTTGCCCCGCTGCATCGAAACGGCGGTCTCCGCGGTGACCCAACTGCAGCCCGCGCGCATCCTCCGGGTCGACGCGGAATGGATGCGTGAGCATCTGCGCGAAACCCTCGAGATCTACGGCGAGGCCATGGGCTATCCGGCCTCGGTCGTGGAGGCGCGGTACGGCCACGCCGCCTCGCACACGACGCGGATGGGGTTCGAGGCGGTGGCGGCCTTCGATCCGGCCGAGGCGCTGATCGGTTTCGGGTACGGCTACACCACTCGTCCCGGACAATGGTGGTACGACCAAGTCGCCGATGCACTCGGCCGAGCACGGTCCCGGCAGTGGCTCCGGGACACCTTCGAGTTGTGCGAGTTCCACGTTGGGCCTGACCAACAGGGCATGGGAGTCGGGCGCAACCTGCTGCGTACCCTGCTCGGCGGAGTCGCCCATCCTCACGTGGTGCTTTCCACACCGGACAGTGACACCCGTGCGTTCCGCCTGTACCGCTCCGAGAGCTTCGTGGATCTGATGAGAAGCCACTACTTCCCTGGCGACACCCGACCCTTCGCCATCCTGGGTCTGACCCGGCGCCCGCGATGAGTGAGCTACGGCTTCATCCACTCGCAGACGCCGCCGGGATCACCATGTTCCGATTTATCGTCATCGCCACGTTGGAGCTGGCGGGCAGCCGGTGTCCAGGGGTGGTATCTGGGGCTGGGCGGCGGCAGTAGCATCGACGCCGTCCACGGCCCAATCGGGGAGTCCTGGCGGCACGCCGGAGGCAGGTGGTCGCAATGCCGGTCGGCTGGACTTTCGCGGGTGAGCCCTCGACATTCGGAGGTGCGGCTGGATCGGTCACCCTGGTCGAAGGAGCGGCGTTCTGCATCAGCGGGCGCACCGGCGACATCCAGGTCGGCGTCCCCCACGGGCTCTTTTTTCGCGACACTCGCGTGTTGTCGTGCTGGAAGCTGCTCGTGGATGGCGAACCGCCCGAGGCTCTGGCGACCATCTCGCGCGAGCCCTTCGCAACGACCTTCGTGGGCCGGGCCCGTCCGGTGCAGGGTCGGGCTGACAGCACCCTCCTCGTGCTCCGGCACCGGTACGTCGGCGGCGGGATGCGCGAGGATCTCGTGCTTCGCAATTTTGGCGACGAGCCCGCCTCGTGCAGCCTTGAACTCGAGGCGCAGGCGGACTTCGCCGATCTGTTCGAGGTGAAGGAGAGTCGGGTCCGCTTACATGGCCGACATCGGATCGTGGCTGGCGATGACGGGTTGCGCTTCGATCGGCGATGGCTCGGCGATCTTCGTGGGGTCAGGGTCCACGCCGATGGTTGGTTGGCACGTGACTCAGGTGTCCTGAGCGTGAAGGTCACCGTGCCGGCTCGCGGCGAATTCATTAGCTGCGTGCAGGTCCACCCTTCCGTCGATGGCGTCGAGAGCCCCCCGCACTACCCCTCCGACCAATTGGTTGAACTCGCCGAACCGGCTCGAAGGTTACGAGAATGGCGCCACACAAACCCGATCGTTCATACCGAGCACGAGGGCTTCAGCCAGCTCGTCAGGCGGGCGGCGGAAGATCTCGGCGCGTTGCGCATCGTCGATCCCGAGCACCGAGACCGGATCGCTGTGGCAGCGGGCGCGCCGTGGTTCATGACCGTCTTCGGCCGCGACTCACTCCTGACCGCATGGATGGCGTTGCCGCTCGACCAAAGTCTCGCCGTGGGCACGTTGCGCACGCTTGCTCAGTACCAAGGCAGAGTGGTGGATCTGCGCAGCGACGAAGAGCCCGGCCGGATCCTGCACGAGATGCGCGACGGGATGGACTCCACCCGCGCGCTGGGTGGTGGATCGGTCTACTACGGCTCGATTGATTCCACTCCGCTATTCGTGATGCTGCTCGGTGAGATGTACCGGTGGGGTGTGCCGCCGTCCGACCTGGATGAACTGCTGCCGGCCGCCGACCGGGCGATCGCCTGGATCGAGCAGTACGGGGATCGCGACGGGGACGGCTTCATCGAATACCTGCGCGGATCCGATCAGGGACTGGTCAATCAGGGCTGGAAGGACTCCTTCGACGGCATCACCTTCGCCGACGGCCGGATTGCCGAGCCTCCACTGGCCCTCGCCGAGGTTCAGGGTTATGCCTACGCGGCCTACCTCGCGCGGGCGGAGATCGCCCAACGGATGGGGGACCTGGCGCTCGCACAGCGCTGCGGCGCACGAGCCAGCGCCTTGCGTACCGCCTTCAACGAGGCGTTCTGGCTGCCCGACCGAGGCTATTTCGCCCTCGCCCTGGACCGCGACAAGCGACCCGTTGACAGCGTCGCGTCCAACATCGGGCACTGCCTGTGGACGGGCATCGTCGACGAGGACAAGGCAGCCGTCGTCGCGCAGCGCCTGCTCGAGCCTGAGATGTTCACCGGCTGGGGTGTTCGGACGCTGGCCTCGTCCATGGCCGCCTACAACCCGATGAGCTATCACAACGGTTCGGTATGGCCGCACGACAACGCCATTATCGCGGCTGGACTCATGCGGTACGGGCACGTGGCACAGGCGCAGGTGGTAGCCCGCGGACTCATCGACGCTGGGGCCGCCTTCGCCGGACGGTTGCCGGAATTGTTCTGCGGCTTCGACCGCAGCGACTTCGACGCGCCGATCCCGTATCCCACGTCCTGCTCTCCGCAAGCGTGGGCCGCGGCAAGCCCCTTGCTGCTGCTGCGTTCCATGCTGCGCCTAGACCCGGACGTACCTGATGGCAGAGTCTGGCTCGCGCCGATGCTGACCTCCGAGCTTGCCGACTTGCGGCTTGACAACGTCCCACTTGCCGGTAGCCGGATCTCAATGTCGGTCAGCAACCACGAAGTGGCGGTGACCGGAATGCCGCCAGGCCTGGAGGTGGTCCGGAAGCCTCGGCCCGTCCCGGGGACGAATCCCCGCGGGGCTACACTGTAAGCAGATTGTGGTCCGGCTCTCAGCGGTCGGGCCGGAAGCGGGCCGGAAGGTAGCGGCAAGCCTGCCTCCCTCGAAGCGATCAGCGTGGTCAGCCGGGATACCGGCGCCTCGTGTTCTGCACGCTGGAGGACGGCGCCATAAACAATTTCGGTCGCAGATGCCCATGAAGATCGCAGTGATCGCAGCCCCCTGGTTCACCGTTCCCCCCCACGGCTACGGCGGGGTCGAGAACGTATGCGCGGATCTGGTAGATGGTTTGTCAGCCCGCGGCCACGCCGTGACGCTGATCGGCGCCGGGGTGAGC
The DNA here is from genome assembly GCA_013811975.1 of Geodermatophilaceae bacterium. Taxonomy (GTDB): domain Bacteria; phylum Actinomycetota; class Actinomycetes; order Mycobacteriales; family Geodermatophilaceae; genus JACCQS01. The sequence goes on from JACCUF010000079.1 coordinate 16,202, forward strand.
GGGACTCCTGCGCGTTTTGTCGCCACGTATGCCGAACCGCCTAGTTCCAGACTCGGCGAGCCCCTGCCGGAGGTTTTCCATGCGGCCGCGGCGGCCCGGATCCTGGACGATCTCGACGTCGATGTCGTGCACGACCACACCCTCGCGGGACCGCTGTTGGCCCGCGGCCGCGACATACCCACCATCGTCACGATGCACGGCCCGGTGGCCGGCGAGCCGGGTGAGTACTACCGCCTCTTGGGGAACACGATCGAGCTCGTCGCCATCTCGCAGGCGCAGCGTCGCGCCGCTCCCGACCTTCCCTGGGCTGGGACCGTGCACAACGCAGTCGATGTCACAACCTTCCCGTACCGCGAAGTCAAAGACGACATGCTGCTCTTCCTCGGTCGCCTGCACCCGGACAAGGCGGCTCACCTCGCAATCGATGCCGCACGGGCTGTCCGACTGCCGATCGTGGTGGCGGGTAAGTGCAGCGAACCGGTGGAAATCGAGTACTTCCGAAGCCAGATCGAGCCTCGGCTCGGGCCAGACGTGACGATCTTCGGCTCTGCGGATGCCACCGCCAAGCGCGACCTGCTGACCCGCGCTGCTGCCCTAATGTTCCCCATCGTGTGGGACGAGCCGTTCGGCATGGTCATGATCGAGGCTATGGCCTGCGGCACGCCGGTCGTTGCGCTGCGCCGGGGCTCGGTCTCGGAGGTAGTCGTCGACGGCGTGACCGGAGTGATCTGCGATCGCCCGGAACAACTCCCTGACGCCATCCTCACCGCTCGCCGCCTGGATCCTGCAGACTGCCGCGAGCACGTCTTGACGCGCTTCGATGTTGCGACCATGGCCGAAAAGTACGAAGCGGTGTACCGCGACAGCCTCGCCGCTCGCCGGGCGACGCACGACACGCGCACTCGAGACACCTACCGCGGGTCGCGCGAGGGCCGTCAGTCCGGCATGAGACACGAGCGGGTCATATCGCCGGTCGGCGCCCGCGCGTAGGAACGCGCGCGGGGTCAGCCGGTCGGAGCCGTCTGGCGGAGGTTCGCCCAGATCTCGCGGGTCGCGGTGGACCGGTTCAGCGTTATGAAGTGGATGCCGGGCGCGCCCTCGTCGAGCAACCGCTGGCATAGAGCGCTTGCCTGAGAGACCCCCTGTGCCCGCACGGCGTCCTTGTCCTGCGCGATCGGCTCGAAGGTTGCGGCCAGGGCCGGGGGGAACGGCGCTCCGGACAGCTTCGGGGCGCGCTCGATGGTGCCCATCGAGGTCACCGGCATGATGCCCGGAATGATCGGGACGTCGCAGCCCAGCACCGAGACCCGGTCCCGTAGCCGCAGGTAGTCCTCGGCGTCGAAGAACATCTGGGTGATCGCGAAATCGGCGCCGGCCTGGACTTTCTGGACGAAGTACCGGGCGTCGCTGTGGATGTCTGCTGAGCGTGGGTGCTTGTACGGGAAGGCGGCCACACCGACACAAAAGTCACCGGCGCGGCGCACGATGCCCACCAACTCGTCGGCGTACTCGATGCCCTTTGGATGTTTGATCCAAGTAGCCGATGGATCACCTGGCGGATCACCTCGAATCGCCAGGATGTTGCGAACTCCAACGGCCGCGAATCCTCCGATGACGTTGCGCAGTTCTGCGACGCTGTGATTGACCGCGGTGAGATGAGCCATCGGCAGCATCGTGGTCTGGGTGGCGATCCGTTCGGTAACCCGAACGGTGCCCTCGCGCGTCGTACCGCCCGCACCGTATGTCACCGACACGAACGAAGGGCGCAGCCGCTCCAGTTCGCGCAGCGTGCGCCACAGGACCGCTTCGCTGCCCTCATCCTTGGGCGGGAAGAACTCGAAGGAGAAGGTCGGTTCGCCCGCGGCCAACTGATCACGCACGGTCCCGGGCATGATCCGAGTTTAGGGGGTCCGGACGCGACCACGAGGGAACCTCTGGGCTCGTGGCCGATACTGCGTAGTCGTGACGTCCTCCCCAACGAACCCCACACCTGCCGACCTGCTGGATCGGAACTCCCTTCGCGAGCGAGTCGAGATCGAACTCGCCGCCTTCCTCGATCGAAAGGTGGCCGATCTCGGCACCATCGATCCCGATCTCACGCCGGTCGGCGAGGCGATCTGTGACCTTGTTCTCGAGGGAGGCAAGCGGCTGCGGCCGGCCTTCGTCTACTGGGGGTGGCGCGGTGCGCTCGACGCCGTCTCCCACGATGACGCGACCGACCGGGCGGCCAACCCCGACCGGGACGACGACACAGTGGTACGGGCGGCTGCATCTCTCGAACTGGTCCAGGCAGGGGCACTCATCCACGACGACGTGATGGACCGAGCGTCTACCCGCCGCGGCCAGCCGGCGCTGCACGTGCGGTTCGCCGATATGCACATTGAGAACCGTTGGGCCGGAACGGCAACCGGCTTCGGCCAGGGTGTGGCCATTATCGCTGGGGACATCGCGTTGACTTGGGCCCAGGAGATGATCCGCACCGCCGGACTCGACGACGCGGCGATCACCAGGGTCGCCCCTGCCTATGACGCGATGCGCCTGGAAGTCATGGCCGGGCAGTACCTCGACCTAAGGGGACAGGTGGACTCCCGACGTCCTGACGCGGAGGCGCTGGCGGCGGCTTGGCGTACGGCTCGGTACAAGTCGGCCTGTTACACCGTGCAGCGCCCACTGCACATCGGCGCACTGATCGGCGGCACCCATGCTCCTGAGGGACCGCTGCTCAAGACCTACTCCGAGTACGGGTTCGCCCTGGGTGAGGCATTTCAATTGCGCGATGACGTGCTGGGTGTTTTCGGGGACCCCGAGCAGACGGGCAAGCCCGCCGGCGACGATCTGCGCGAGGGCAAGCAGACGCTCTTGGTGGTTCTCGCCCGCAAGCGAGCCAGTGCCAACGCGCGGGATCTGTTCCAGCGGTTGATCGGCCGCCCTGACCTGTCCGGGATGGACATCGACCAGCTCCGCATGGTCATCGAAGGGTCTGGCGCCCTCGCCGAGGTCGAAGTGCTGATCGCCCAGCGGCTCGACGCCGCGCTGACCGCTTTGGCCGAGGGAGCGGTCGGTGGCGAACCCCGGGAGGTTCTCGAGCAACTGGCCACCACACTGACCGCCCGGGACCGGTGATCCGCTGAGGCTAGAACGCCATGGCTTGGGCGCGCCGATTCACTTCATGGTGTCGCTTCTCATGCAGGGCGTCGATCGGCATGCCCGGCAACGTGTCGTCCTCGGTGAACAGCCACCTGACGGCCTCGGCATCGCTGTAGCCCCCGTCGCGGAGGACGGTCAGGACGCCGCCCAGGTGGGTGAGGATCCCCTCGTCGTCGAAGAACGCTGCCGGCACGAGGGGAGCCCCCTCGCTCTCCACTGTGGCCAGCACTCGGTCGCGAATGAGCTGGCGCACCCGGTTGACCCGGATCCCTAGCCGCTGGGCCACCTCGGGCAGGGTCAACAGATCCATAGGCTGCACCCTATGGCTGACTCCGAACCGGTTGCCGCCGGACTCCCCATCCAGCGCGAAGCAGAGTGCGTCGTCGACGATCTGACCGGAGCCGCTCTCGAAGCCCGTGCCCGCCAGTTGCTCCCGCGCGCGGTCTATGACTATTACGCCGGGGGATCAGAGACGGAGACCACGCTGCACGAGGCACCCCTGGCCTGGCACCGGTGGCGACTGCGCCCGCGGATGCTGAGCGGTGTTGCGGCCCCCGACCTGACCACCACACTCCTCGGGACACCAGTGTCCAGCCCGATCGGCGTACCCCCCTGGGCGCTACAGCGAATGGCGCACCCCGACGGCGAGCTAGCCACCGCCGCGGCCTGCGCCCGGGCGGGGACGTTGATGACCGTGTCCACGACGGCAACCGTGCCGCTGGCCCAGGTAGCCGCCGTGGCGCCGGACTCCGCCAAGTGGTTTCAGCTCTACCAGGTGCACGGCCCTGCGTACACCGACGACCTCGTACGCCGTGCCGCAGATGCCGGCTATCGGGCGCTGGTCCTCACCGTCGACCTCCCGATCCTGGGCCGGCGGCTGCGCGATATCGCGAACGACTTCCAACTCCCCGAGGGTTTGGTGATGGCCAACCACCCCGATCAGGCCGACATACGATCAGACGCTGAGATGCCGGCGCCTCCAGTTGTGGGAAGCGGGGTGTCGGTGCGACGGCTGAGCCAGGCTCTGGACTCCGCAGACAAGACCCCGCCCTGGACCTACGCAGCCGTCGAGCACTTCGCCGGACTCACCGATCTCCCCGTCGTGGTCAAGGGCGTGCTCCGAGGAGACGATGCGGTGGGCTGTCTCGACGCCGGTGCATCCGCCGTGTGGGTGTCCACGCACGGCGGTCGGCAGGTCGATCGGGCCATCTCCAGTGCCGCGGCCCTGGTCGACGTCGTCTCCGCGGTGAGCGAGCGGGCCGAGGTCTATGTCGACGGAGGCATTCGATCCGGCACCGACGCCCTGGTCGCCTTGGTGCTGGGCGCCCGAGCGGTCTTCTGTGGTCGTCCGATCATCTGGGGTCTGGCCACCGGCGGCGCGGACGGAGTCGCCGCCGTGCTGGCGAGGCTGCGCGCGGAACTCGTGCACTCCATGACGCTGTGCGGCGTCGCCTCGGTCGAGCGGGTACCCAGGGATTTGGTCACGATATGACCGAGCGAGTCGCGCAGGGTCCGGTGCCGGATCAGCCGTAAACTGGCTGGTCGTGGAGACGACGCTGCTGGACCCGGTGGTCGGTCTCGTGCTCGAGGGGCGTTACCGCGTCGAGCGCCGGCTGGCTCGCGGCGGCATGTCCACCGTGTACGAGGGCACCGATCTCCGCCTGGACCGCCGCGTGGCGATCAAGGTGATGGCCGAGGCCCTGGCCAGCGACCCGTCCTTTCTGGCCAGTTTCAACCGCGAAGCCCGCTCCGCGGCGCGCCTGTCGCATCTCAATGTCGTCTCGGTCAGCGATCAGGGCGAGGACGACGGCTTCGTCTTTCTCGTCATGGAACTCGTCCGCGGCCAGACGCTGCGTGAAGTCATCCATCAGAACGGGCGACTGAGTCCCGAACAGGCCTTCGCCGTGCTGGCCCCCACGCTGTCCGGGCTGTCGGCTGCCCATCGGACCGGGCTGATCCACCGCGATGTCAAGCCGGAGAACATCCTGCTGTCCAGCGACGGCGTGGTGAAGGTAGCTGATTTCGGGCTGGCCAGGGCAGTCGCGGGAACCGGGACGACATCGGTGACCAGCGGCGTACTACTGGGCACGATCGCCTACCTAGCACCGGAACAGATCGAGCGGGGCAGCGCGGATGCCCGCAGCGACGTGTACGCCGCCGGCATCGTCTTGTACGAGATGCTGACCGGGAAGCCGCCTTACTCCGGGGACAGCGCGCTGTCGGTGGCCTACCAGCACGTCAACAACGACGTGCCGTTGCCCTCGAGCAGGGTGCCGGGCATCCCGGTCGAAATAGACGAGCTGGTCCGCTCGGCGACCCGTCGTGACCCGGCTGCGCGGCCGTTGGATGCCGGGGCCTTCTTGGCCGAACTCTTCGACGTGAGCACCGATCTGGCAATGACTCGGGTCACCGTGCCGGTCCCTCATCGCGAAAGCCCGCGTCCCGCCCACCCGGCATCGAATCCGCAGCAGGATCATGGCGATCCTGGCTCCACGAAACCGCACAGCGCGCGAGCCTCTCATACGTACCGGACGGCGGTGCTCGGTACTGCCACGGGTCGATCCGCGGCTCAGCGGTCGACGAGCCCGGACACGTCGGTGCAAGGGGTCATGGCTCGGCCGATGACCGGTCGCCGGCCAGGGTCCGATGGGCCGGCCCGGCGACAACGTCGCAACGGCAGGATCGTCCTGGCCCTGATCCTTGTTCTTGCCGCAATTGCGGGTGGCATCGGCTGGTGGTACGGATCTGGCCGATACACCGAGGCCCCGAACGTGGTCGGATTCGCCGAAGCCGCCGCGGTCGATGCAGTTCAGGATGCCGGGCTGGATCCGATCATCACGGAAGTCTTCAGTGAGACCGTCGCCGACGACAAGGTGATCTCGGCCGATCCCGAAGCGGGGGCCGAGATCATGCGTGGGAGCACGGTCAGCCTCCAGGTTTCCAAAGGCCTGGAGCGATTCGTCGTGGACGAGGCACTGATCGGCCAGCCCGAGGCTGACGTGAGAGCCGCGCTGGTCGACGTGCCGATCGCCGTCGTTCCAACCGAGGGCTTCCATGAAGAAGTGCCCGCCGGGTCGGTCTTCGGCTTCGAGCCGCCTGCCGGGACCGAACTTCGTCGTGATGAGCAGGTCACGATGCTCGTCAGCGTCGGCCCGGAGCCGCGCGCCATCCCCCAAGTCGCCGGTGCAACGCAGGAGGAAGCTCAAGCCGCGTTGGCGGCGTTGGGTTTCGTTGTGGACGTGCGCGAAGAGTTCAACAGCGATGTAGTCGCGGGTATTGCACTCGGCACCGAGCCTGCGGCTGACGCGGGCCCGCAGGCATTCGGCGCCACGATCGTCCTGGTGGTCTCGAAGGGACCGGATCTGGTGGCCGTGCCCAACGTCATCGGCAAGGACCGTGACACCGCGATCGCCGAACTGCAGGTTGCTGGATTCGTCGCTGAAGCGACGTCCTTCCTCGGCGATCGAGTCAGCCAGCAGAGCCCCGGTCCGGACGAGTTGGCCGAGCGTGGTTCGACGGTCAGCATCCTGCTCAGCTTCTTCTGATCGCACGCGTCAGCGGGCTCGGACTCTTGTCGGAACCCCCACACCCCGACGAAGCGCAACCCGCAACGCTGGCCGGGGAGTACCCGCGTCAGCGGGCTCGGACTCTTGTCGGAACCCCCACACACCCCGACGAAGCGCAACCCGCAACGCTGGCCGGGGAAGGTGATAGTCAGCGGTCGAGCAGCTCCGCGAGCACGTCACCGGCACGTTGGACGCCTTCGTCGTCGACATCCAAATGGGTGAGCAGACGTACCCGATCAGAGGCGACCTGGGAGATCAGCACGCCCTGCGCAGCGGCAGCCTTGGCCAGACTCGCCGCGTCGATCCCATCGAGACGGACGATGTTGGTGTCCACCTGGTCAGCCGCAACGCCGAGTCGTCCGGCCAACAGCTGGGCCCGCGCATGGTCCTCGGCGAGCCGGTCGATGTGGTTGGCCAGCGCGTACCGGCCGGCGGCTGCCAGGATGCCGACCTGTCGCATGCCACCGCCCAGGCGCTTGCGCAGGATCCGGGCCTGGGCGATCCGCTCAGCGGAGGCGATTACGACCGAACCCACTGGCGCACCAAGACCTTTGGACAGACACACCGACAGGGTGTCGGCCAACTCGCCGTACGCTGATAATGCCGTCCCGGAAGCGACAGCGGCGTTCCAGATGCGGGCGCCGTCGATGTGCAGTGCGACCTCCCGATCGCGCAACTCGGCCGAGAGCCGGGCGAGTTCAGCCATTGGCTGAATGCTGCCGCCGCCACGATTGTGAGTGTTCTCCACCGCAACCGCGTTGGTGCCCATGGTGTGCCAGTCGCCCTCGCGTACCTGTGCCAACAGCTCGTCGGCGTCGAACAAGCCTCGTTGGCTGACCACGGTCCTGGTTTGGATACCGAATAGTGCTGCGGCGGCGCCGTGTTCATACGTCACGATGTGTGCGTCGGCGTCGGCAAGGATCTCCTCACCGGGACCGGCGAGCAGGCGTAGACAAATCTGATTGCCCATGGTCCCGGTCGGCACGAACAGCGCCGCCTCGTGCCCGAAGAGCGCGGCGACCTCGGCCTCGAGCGCATTGACCGTGGGGTCCTCCTGGTACACATCGTCGCCGACCTCGGCATTGGCCATCGCCTCCCGCATCCCAGGGGTGGGGCGGGTGAGGGTATCCGAGCGAAGGTCGACGACGCCCGCGGAGTCGGCCCAATGCGATGAGTCGACGACGCTGCTCTCACCCACGCAGCATCTCCGCCACGAGGAAGGCCAGCTCCAGGGACTGCCCGGTGTTCAGGCGTGGGTCGCAGGCAGTCTCGTACCGCCCGGCCAGATCGGCATCGCTGATGTCCTGCGCCCCGCCCAGGCATTCGGTGACTGCCTCGCCGGTGAGCTCCACGTGGATGCCGCCGGGGTAGGTGCCCAATTCGAGGTGCACCTCGAAGAAGCCCATGACCTCGTCGACGATGCGATCGAAGTGCCTTGTCTTGTAACCGGACGCGGTCTCATGGGTATTGCCGTGCATCGGGTCGCACTGCCACACGACCTGATGGCCGGTGGCCTGCACCTTCTCGATGATCGGGGGCAGCACGTCACGTACCCGGCCGTTGCCCATCCTGCTGATCAGTGTCAGCCGGCCCGGTGAGTTGTCCGGATCGAGGCGTTCGACGAGCTCGACTGCCTCGTCCGGGGTCACGGTGGGACCGAGCTTGACCCCGATCGGGTTTGCCAGCTGGGACACGAATTCCAGGTGGGCCCCTCCGCGCTGGCGGGTTCGCTCGCCGACCCAGACGAAGTGGGCGGACAGATCGTAGGCTCGGTCCTCCTCCATCCGGCACAGCGCACGGTCATACTCGAGGATGAGAGCTTCGTGACTGTTGTAGATGTCGACGCTGCGCAGGGCGTCGTCGTTGACCCCGCAGGCGGCCATGAATGCCAGTGCCCGGTCGATCTCCTGGGCAATCGTTTCGTAGCGCACTCCGGCCCTCGACTGGGCGACGAACTCCCGGTTCCAGTCGTGGACGGCGTGCAGGTCGGCCAGCCCCCCGCGGGCGTACGCGCGGATCATGTTCATGGCGGCGGCCGAGTTCGCGTACGCACGCACCATCCGTTGCGGGTCGGCGATCCGCGCCTGAGGGGTCGGCTCGAGGGAGTTGATCAGGTCGCCACGGTAGGAGGGCAGCCCCAGCGCGTCCAGCTCGGATGAGCGCGGCTTGGCGTACTGCCCGGCGATCCGCCCGACCTTGACGACCGGGAGGCTGGCGCCGTAGGTGAGGACGACAGCCATCTGCAATAGCGTCCGGGTGGTCCCCCGCAGTCGCGGCTCGGTGTTGTCGTCGAAGGTTTCGGCGCAGTCGCCACCCTGCAGCAAGAAGGCTCGGCCCGCCGCGACCTCGGCCAAGCGCGCGCGCAGCATGTCGACCTCGCTCGGGGCCACTATCGGTGGCACCGTGCTGAGTGTCGTCAGCACCGTGTCCAGCTCGTCCCGGTCGGGCCAGGTCGGCTGTTGAACGATCGGCAGCGATCGCCAGCTGTCGAGATCGGGGGCCGTGCTCACCAGATGAGCGTACGGCGAAGCGCCGCGTGCCTCTCGGTGAGGTCAAGCCCCCGGCGGTCGGTAGCTCAGAGCCTGCGGGAAGGCTCCTCGGGAAAGCAGTTGAGCCGCGCCGTCGCGCAGGGCCGCGGCGGCCATCCCGAGCGAACCGGGACCCACCGAGACGCGGGCCACGCCCAGTCGAGCGAGTTCGCTCAGCGGGAGTGCTTTCGGCGACCCGATCAACGAGAGCCGGCCTTCGAAGGCCGCGACCAGCGCAGCGACGTCTGCAGAGGTGCCGGCACCGGGTACGAAGATGCAGTCGGCTCCGGCCTCGAGATAGGCACGTCCGGCTGCAATCGCCCGGCCGAGGTTCTTCTCGCCGAGCAGGTACTCGTCGGTCCGGGCGTTGATCACGAAGTGGATTCCTGCAGCCTCACCCGCGGCACGAGCGGCAGCGACAGCCCGGGCGTGTTCGGCGGCCGGCAACAAGTGGTCCTCGAGGTTTCCACCGACCGCGCCTGCCTGGATGGCCGCGGTCACGGTCGCGCCAGCGTCGCCGTACCCGGCCTCCAGGTCCGCAGTGACCGGAAGATCGACGACAGCGGCGATCAGCCGGATCGCTGCGATCATCTCCGCAACGGGGATCTGCTCCCCGTCGGCGTACCCGTGGGCGGCCGCAATCGAGTGCGAGGCAGTGGCGATTGCCTGACAACCAGGCGACTCGGCAACGACACGGGCGCTCCAAGCATCCCAGGTGTTGACCAGGATCAACGGATCACCAGGGCGGTGCGCAGCAAGCAGCGCGTCCGCCTTGGCAGCAAGGGCAGTGCGATCGGTCGTCATCTCAGCATCCTCACGATCAGATTTCGGTGATCTTGACTTTATGGTGGTTTCTAGACCTCTGACACGGCGTGTCGCCGCAATAAGGTCGAGATCACCACGCGGAGTCGTCCGAGGAGCGGCCAGTGGTGCGCGCGATGCCGTCGATCACAGTCGGCCAGGTCCACCGGGCCAGGTCATGGCCCATGTCGGCGATCTCGAGCAGTTCCGCGCCCGGGATCGCCGAAGCCGTCGCCCGGCCGCCCGATGGCTGGATGATCCGGTCCCGGTCACCGTGGATGACCAGTGCTGGAATCCGCAGTCGCCCGAGGTCGGCCCGGCGGTCGCGCTCGTTGAGAATGGCGGCCAGTTGCCGGCCGGAGTCGTCGCCTGCGCCACGGCGCATCGACCGGCGTAGGGCGACCCGTACGTCATCGTCGTCCTGCTCGGTACGGCCGATGGAGCCGATCCGCCCGAATGCGGCGACCAGTCCCTCCACCGGGTCAGTCGAGGGAGGACGGATGAACTCGACCAGCATCCGCTTGGCGACGGTACCGCTGCGGCCGTCCCCTGGACGGCCCATGATCGAGACCAGCGAACGGGTACGGGCCGGATGCCTGATCGCGACCTCCTGGGCGATCAGCGAGCCGAGCGAGACCCCGACCACGTGCGCGCCGTCCGGTGCCACCTGCTCGATCAAGCCTGCCGTGTCGTCGGCCATCTCACCCAGGCTGTACGTCGCGGTAGCGCGCCGGCGCAGGAAGCCCAGCGCTGACACGCCCGGACCTGGGACGCGTGTGGAACGCCCTACGTCGCGGTTGTCGAAGCGCACCACCCGCATCCCGCGCCGAACCAGTTCCGTGCAGAAATCGTCGCGCCACCAGATCATCTGCAAGCCGAGACCCATGATGAGCACAACCGTGTGCTGGGCGTCCGGGTCGCCGATCGCTTCGTAACACAGCGAGATGTCGCCGACCTGACAGAACTGCTCGCCGGTGGTGGGCACGGCGGTCCGGCCAGACGGGGTCACCTGTAGCGTTCGCATCGAGGGCCGACTGGGTTCGCGCTCGAGACCGGTCAAGCTGGCAGCGGCGCTGGCCGTCCAGCGCTGCCCGCCGGGAACGCCATCTATCAACGCACGCCCAGCACTACGGGGCTGGTCCGGCGCTTGCTCCGGGTGGCCAGTCGTGTCGGGGTCGGGGTGGTCGATGGGTCAGGTTGATCCTGGGCCGTCGGTTAGGTTCTATTCGGGCCGGTGGTCGGAGCCAGATCCGGCCGCGGTGGTGGAAGGCTTCCCATTCGCCGTGTTCGATCTCGCGGTGGCGGTGCCAGCGAACAGGCCCCCGTTTGCCTGATCCGTGCGGGCTCCACGCACCACGGGAGAAGGTATGTATCTGGCACCAGGCTGTGGGGCGTCCGCATCCCGGCCAGACACACCCACCGTCCCGGATCTCGATCACCGTGCGGGGTCCTCCGGTGAACAGGCGGCGTTCCCGGCCCAGATCTAGGGGTTGGCCGTGACCGTCCAGGACGGCGGGGATGATCCCGGCATCACAGGCCAGCATTCGCGCCAAGGTGGGTGAGATCTCCGCCCCATCGTCCAGCACGCCAACGCCGATGCGGTCCGCCAGGTGATTGCAGGGGGATGGGACCCGGATCTGGACCTTCCCACCGGACCCGTAGGGGTCCGGGCTCAGGGTGAACTCGCGCTTGCCGAAGGCTTTGGCCTGATGGTCACGGATCTTGGCCTCGTCCCGGGTCTGCACCCCGTCGGGATCTAGCAGCTCTTCCAGGCGGCGGCCGAGCCGGCCGAGGCCGACCGGGTCCAGGGAAGCGCATTCCGCGATCAGCGTGGCCTCCCCTCGGCACGCTGGGCGGGGTCAATCTCCGGCGAGAGGTCTTTCAGTGAGTCCACAATCACCTCGGCCTGGGACAAGTGCACCAGGCCGTCAGTCACGGCCTGGGCGGTGGCCGGCAGCTGCTCGCGCAACGCGCGGGCTGTGCGGACCAACCG
>JACCUF010000111.1 GCA_013811975.1 Geodermatophilaceae bacterium
CCCGTGGAGCCCTCCGCCACCATGCTGACCTACAGGCTCACAGGCACTACAGAGGCTTCGGCGTCTACCGCGACGAACAGCTCATTCTCACCCGCCCAAGCGCCCCTGACCAGACCACCACCCAGCCGCACCCAGCACGAATCTTCGCGCACCACGGTGCGTCTTCACCCGAAGGCGCTGGGGTGCTGACCTGCCTCAACCGTGCGCGCGCCCGGAGGGATTCGAACCCGCAACCTTCTGATCCGTAGTCAGATGCTCTATCCGTTGAGCTACGGGCGCCGTGGTACTTCGACCCGCCGAGTATAGGGGCCCGGATCGGACGCGGAGGCTCGGGGATTTGAACCCCGGATGGGCGATGAACCCAAACCGCATTAGCAGTGCGGCGCCATAGACCGGACTAGGCGAAGCCTCCTCTGGCAGCCGCCGGGCCACGCCACCCAAGAATCAGGCGGCGAGCCCCTGGGCTACCGGGGCATGAGGGTACACCGGGCGCAGCGAGCGCCCCGACGGCCGAGACCGCCCGGGCACCAGGCTGATCGCCAGAGCCGCAACCGATGCCAGTGCGGCCAGAGCCAACGCCCCGGCGACGCCGAAGGCGCCCTCTACGAGCACACCAGCCACCCCGGCACCGATCGCGCTCGCTCCGTAGGCCACCGTCGTCATCCAGGTGAACGCCTCGGTCGCCACACCAGCGGGTACGAGCACCGAGACCAGCGAATTTTGCACGGTCAGGGTCGGGGCCAGCGTCGTACCGCCGAGGAAGAGCATGGCGCCGAGCACCAGCAGGTTGTCGGCCAGGACCAACGGCACCATGCCGACGACGACGGCCAACAACGCCCAGCGGTACTGCTTGCTCAGCGCCAGCTGAGGATGCCGGGCACCGAACCAGAACCCGCCGATCGCGCTGCCCAGAGCCCAGACCGCGATCAAGACGCCCGCCATGCCCGGCGAGCCCAGCCGGTCGGCGAAGGCCGGCACGCCGACCTCGAGACAACCCAGCCCGAACATCAGCGCCGACCCGGACAGCAGCAACCGCGGCATGCCTGGCGCGCGGACCGGACCCCGGCGCCCGCGGACGCGTTCGATCGGCGAGTATCCGCGAATCTCCGGGGCGCGCGACAACACAATGGCACCGGTCATCGACATGGCTGCGGCCAGCCCGATGGCGACGATCGGCGAGGTCAGTAGGACCAGGACAGCCACCACCGCAGGCCCGGCGACAAAGACCAGCTCCACGCTGATCGCGTCCAGGGCATAGGCCGCCTGCCGTACGGAACTGCCTTCGGTGACCCGCTGCCAGACCGCCCGGACCGTGGAGGAGACCAGCGGCATGCCAGCCCCCGCCACGACGCAGGCCACCAGCAGAGTCCACAGTGGAGCACCAAGGACCACCGTCGCGACCAGGCCGGCGAGCAGGAACGGGAAGACTGCGGCGGTCACCAGCAGCAACGTCGAAGCGCCGCGCCGATCGGCGAACCGTCCGTAGATGGGCGCGAAGGCAGCGATCGAGAGTCCGTACGTCGCAGCCGCGAGGCCGGCGATGGCGTACGAGCCGGTGTGTTGTTCGACGAGCAACAGCAGAGCCAGCGGCACCATGGATGCCGGGAGCCGGCCGGCGAACCCGGCCAGCAACAGGGTGGGGGCACTGGGCATCTTCCAGACGGTGAGGTACTGACGCATGAGGGCTCGCCTCCTTCGGCGATCGAACAATCTCGGGCGTAGGGCCCAAAACGCGGTAGACTCCTTACCGCATCCTCAGGTTAGATGTCTTCGCGTAGGGAGTCAAATGGATTACGAGGGCTACACATCTCCGTCGACGGAACTCGCGATCGACCTCGCCAATGCCGACATGTCCCAGCAAGGGGCGGCGATCGACGCCTTCCTGGCTGCTCATGATGAGTGGCTCACCCCGCGCACCCGACTCACCCTGCGGCCGGTCGAGCGAGCCGAACTCGGCACCGTCGCCGCCATGATCCGAGCGGTCGCCGCCGCCGAGGACGAGGAGACCGTGATCGAGCGGCTCAACGACCTGCTCGCGAAGTCCACGCCGCATCCTCGGGTGACCAACCACGACGGCGGCCTGCACGTGCACTACAGCCGTGACCGCTCCACAGCCGTCGAGCAGATCACCACGACCGTCGCTGTCGGGATCACCCTGCTGGTGACCGCGCATGGGTGGACGCGGCTCGGTATCTGTAGCGCCACCGACTGCCAGGACGTCTACGTAGACACCTCTCGCAACCAGACTCGTCGATTCTGCTCAGGCACGTGTTCGAGCCGAAGCAGCGTCGCGGCCTTCCGCGCCCGGCAGAAAGCCTGAGCAGCACCGCGCACTACCCTCGCCTGATGCTGCAGCGACAGACGACCAAGCCAGCCGTGATCGAAGCCGTGATCGGGCCCAAGAAGACTCGGCTTGACCTCCAGCTGTTCACCAGCGTTCACGACCTGCCGAACACTGCTGCCGACCCGATTCTCACCTGGCTGTCCCAGGCCGCAAATAGGGGCAAACTGTGGCTTGCCATCGCCGGGCTCCTGGGTACCCGCAAGGGGCCGACCCGACGCGCTGCGCTACGTGGGATGGGTTCGCTGTGGGTCAGTAGCGCTGTCAGCAACGGTCTGATCAAGCCGATCTTTCGTCGGGTACGGCCGGTGGCATATCCCGACATCCCGATCACCCGAACCCTGCGCCGCGCTCCGCGGACCTTCTCCTTTCCCAGCGGCCACTCCGCCTCCGCGGCTGCGTTCGCCACCGGGGTGGCCCTGGAGGCACCGATCGTGGGCGCAGCGATCGCCCCGATCGCGCTGGCCGTGGGCTTCTCGCGGATCCGGGTCGGAGTCCACTACCCCGGGGACGTCCTCGCCGGGTTTGCCATCGGCAGCGGACTGGCTCTGACCTCCCAGCACTGGTGGAAGGTCCGGCCGGCCCGCCCGGCCAAGGTACGCCCAACGCAGGTCGCACCCGCCCTGGCCGGAGGTGAGGGCATGGTGATCGCGATCAACCCGAACTCCGGCAGCGCCAACGACGACACCGTCGCGCTGATCCGAGCCGCCCTGCCCGCGGCCGAGATCATCGAACTCACCCCAGACAGCCTCCTGGCCGACCTGCTCGAGGAGGCCGCGTCGCGCGCGAAAGCACTGGGGGTCGCCGGCGGCGACGGAACGGTCGCAGCGGCGGCCGCCGTGGCGACCGAACACGACCTCCCACTGGCCGTAATCCCCGCCGGTACGTTGAACCACTTCGCCGCTGACGTTGGCATCCAATCGCTGGACGACGTGGTCTCCGGCCTTGAAGCGGGCGAGGCGGTGCGCGTGGACATTGCTGAGGTCGGCGGCATCCCGTTCCTCAACACCGCCAGCATCGGCGCCTATCCAGAGATGGTGCGCCGCCGCGATGAGCTGGCCCCCCGCTTGGGTAAATGGCCATCGCTGGTTGTCGCCGCCGCCCAGGTCCTGCGCAGCCAGAAGCCGATCCATGTGGACCTCAATGGCAAGCGGGTCGCTGCATGGATTGTCTTCGTCGGCAATTGCTCCTACACCCCGCGCGGCCTGTCCCCCGCCTGGCGACCGCGGCTGGAGGACGGAATGCTCGACGTGCAGTACCTGCGCGCGGACACGAAGTGGAGCCGCAGCCGTACGGTGCTGACCCAGCTCTTCGGCATCACAGAGCACACCGGCTTGTATGTGGACGAGGTCGTCAAGGAACTGCGAGTGGTCTCACACTCCGGTCCGCAGGAGATCGCACGCGACGGCGAGCCTGCCGAGTCGGCGACCGAGTTCCACTTCGTCAAGCGTCCGCGTCAGCTGATCGTCTACCGACCGCACGACCTCTAGGCCGGTAGGCCCGTTCGGCACGGACTCACTGCGGAGGAAATACAGTCAGGTGTGTCGTGAACTCGCCGAGGACTGACTCCTGGGGCATCGACGCGCGCTGGGTGGATGCCGACGAGGTCGAGCAGAGGGTGAGCGAGCAGACCGTCGCGGCGCTGCGCTCAGCAATCGGTCAACCGCCTGACGATCTGGAGGAGACCGCCCCGCTGGTCCTACGGCCAGGGGCATCGCTGGCCGGTCTGCCCGGGATCGAAGGTCCGATCGAAGTGATCTGCGAGGACCGATCCAGACATCGGATCGGGCAGGCAGTCCCGGTGGATTTTCCGTTCGGTTACCACCGGGTACGGGCCTCTGACGGTCGGGAACGGATGCTCATCGTGTCCCCCGGCCGGTGCTGGCTCCCCGAGGGCTGGCGGGCGTGGGGATGGACGGTGCAGCTCTACGCCGCGCGGTCGGAAACAAGTTGGGGCTTCGGTGATCTCGGGGATCTCCGGTCGATCCGGGACTGGGCCCAGGAAGCGGGGGCGGGTTTCCTGCTGGTCAACCCGCTGCACGCCGTGTCGCCGACCTCACCGCAGGAGCCCTCGCCGTACCTCCCGGCGACCCGGCGCTTCCGGAACCCGCTCTACCTCCGTGTCGAGGAGGTCGAGGGCGCCGATGTCGTCGACCTCGAGGGCGCTCGTACCGCGGGCAGGGCTTTGTGCGAACTCCCATTCATTGACCGGGACGCGGTCTGGATGCTCAAGCGCGGTGCGCTGCATCAGATCTTCTCCGGGAGCGGCGGCGGGACGAACTTCGCTCAGTGGCGGATGCAGCTGGGCGAACCGCTCGAAGAGTTCGCAACCTGGTCTGCGCTGGCCGACGAGTTCGGGTGGGACTTCCACGACTGGCCAGTGGATCTGCATCGGCCAGACAGCCCGTCGGTTGCCCGGTATCGCGTCGAGCACGAGGCGGAGATCGCCTTTCACGCATGGCTGCAGTGGCTATTGGACAAACAGATCCGGACGTCCACCGCAGGCATGACCGTCTTGCAGGATCTGCCGATCGGGGTGCAGGGGGGCGGCGCGGACGCGTGGGCATGGCAGGACCAGATCGCCGACTGCGTTCGGATCGGGGCGCCGCCGGACCTGTTCAACGCGCGCGGACAGAACTGGGGTTCACCGCCGCTGATTCCTTGGCGGATGCGGGCGGCAAACTATGAGGCGTTCATCGCCGCGGTTCGGGCCACCATGGCGGCGACCGGTGGCCTGCGAATCGACCACGTCATGGGACTGTTCCGACTGTGGTGGCTGCCCGTCGACGCATCTCCCACCGACGGCGCCTACGTCCGCTACCCGAGTGCCGATCTGCTCAACATCGTTGCACTGGAAAGCTACCGGGCCAAGGCGATCGTGGTCGGCGAAGATCTGGGGACGGTCGAGGCCGGGGTACGAGAGACGCTGGCTGAGCACGGGATCCTGGCCTACAAGCTGCTCGTGTTCGAAGACGATGCGCCGGAAAAGTGGCCGGCACAATCCATGGCTGCGGTGACCACGCACGACCTGCCGACCGTGGCCGGGCTGTGGTCCGGTGCCGACCTCGCCGAGCAGCGCGGCTTCGCCAGTGGCACCGAGGAGGATCTCCGCAACGGTGCGGCAGAGCTCCGCTCCCGGCTGAGTCCGACCGGGCTGTCCGAGGACGCGAGCCCACAATCCGCTGTCGTCGCTGCCTACAAGCTGTTGGCCCGCAGCCCCGCGACCCTGCTCTCGGCCACCCTGGAGGACGCCGTGGCAGACCCGCGTCGGCCCAATATGCCCGGGGTGCCGGCTCGGCCGAACTGGGCGCTGCCGCTGCCGGTCCGGATCGAGGATCTGGCCGCCCATCCAGTCGCCAATGCCATCGCTCACACCCTCACCGCCGTCGTCAACCCACCACGACCACCCGAGTGAAGGCGCCCTGGTATCGAACCTATTGGCACATGGCGTCCTTGACTCGGATCAAAATGGCGTCATGAGCGCTGAACTGGCTGGGGATCCGGTCGCGGCATTGCGGCGGATCGGGTTCCTGCTCGAACGCAGCCGTGAGCCGACCTACCGGGTCAAGGCATTCCGCGGTGCAGCTGCGGTGCTCGCCGGCCTTCCGGAGGGGGAATTGGCCGAGCGGGTGGCAGCCGGCACGTTGCAGGAGCTGCAAGGAATCGGCGACAAGACAGCCGGCGCCATCCTGCAGGCCGCCCGCGGAGAAACGCCGGACTACCTCGCCAAGCTCGAGGAGGGCGCAGATCAGCCCGTGACCGCTGGCGGCGCCAAGCTCAGAGCCTCGTTGCGGGGGGATCTGCATACTCATTCCGATTGGTCCGACGGCGGCAGCCCGATCGACGAGATGGCCCGTACGGCAAGGGATCTCGGGCACGAGTACGTCGTACTCACCGACCACTCGCCGCGGCTGACGGTCGCCAACGGACTCTCGCCCGAGCGGCTCCTCAAACAGCTGGACGTCGTCGCGGCGCTGAACGAGGAACTCGCCCCATTCCGGATCCTCACCGGCATCGAGGTCGACATCCTCGATGACGGGTCTCTTGATCAGACCGACGAATTACTCGCCCGGCTTGATGTCGTCGTGGCCAGCGTGCACTCGAAACTAAAGATGGCCCACGACGCAATGACCGTGCGGATGTGTACGGCGATCGCCAACCCACACACCGACGTGCTCGGACACTGCACCGGACGCCTGGTCACCGGTGGCCGCGGCACGCGGGGCGAGAGCCAGTTCGATCCGGAGCTGGTCT
>JACCUF010000283.1 GCA_013811975.1 Geodermatophilaceae bacterium
CCCGCGAGCGGTACGGCGTACAAGACCCCAAGCAGCGCCGCTTCCGGTACGGCGTACAGGTGAACTCCCTCGGGCTGACCGAGGCGCAGCCGGAGAACAACGTTCAGCGGATCGTGTTGGAGATGCTGGCCGTCACCCTGTCCAGGGACTCGCGGGCACGCGCAGTACAGCTCCCGGCCTGGAACGAAGCCCTCGGGCTGCCTCGTCCTTGGGATCAGCAGTGGGCCCTGCGGATGCAACAAGTGCTCGCCTTCGAGACCGACCTGCTCGACTACGACGATCTGTTCACCGGGTCAGTCGTGGTCGAGCAGAAGGTGGCCGATCTGGTCGCCGGTGCCAGGGCCGAGATCGTCCGGGTGCAGGAGTTGGGCGGCGCCGTCGCAGCGGTCGAATCCGGCTACATGAAGGGCGAGATGGTCACCTCGCTGGCCCTGCGCCGGGCCCGGATCGAGAGCGGTGAGGACGTCGTCGTGGGCGTCAACCGGTTCCGGACCACTGAGGACAATCCGCTGCTGGCCGACCTGGACACGGCGATCATGACGGTGGATCCCGCCGTCGAGCGGGCGGCCCAGGACTCGCTGGCCAGTTGGCGGGCCGAGCGTGACGCCGACGAGGTGGAACGGTCCCTGCAAGCGCTGCGGGACGCGGCCAAGACCCAGGACAACCTGATGGTGGCCACCGTCGCCTGCGCCCGGGCCGGGGCCACCACGGGGGAGTGGGCCGGCACGTTGCGCGAGGTATTCGGCGAGTACCGAGCGCCCACGGGCGTTACTTCTGTGCCGAGCGCAGCCGCGCCCAGCGAAATGATGACCGCGGTACGGGCACGTGTGCGCGCAACGGGGGAGGAGATCGGCTCGAAGCTCCGGATGCTGGTCGGCAAGCCCGGACTCGATGGGCATTCCAACGGAGCCGAGCAGATCGCCGTACGTGCGCGCGATGCCGGCTTCGAGGTGATCTACCAAGGAATACGACTGACCCCCGCTCAGATTGTCGCCACCGCGGTCGAGGAGGACGTGCACGTCGTGGGGCTGTCGGTGCTTTCCGGTTCGCATCTCCAAGTCGTGCCGGCGGTCGTGGAGGGGTTGCGGGCGGAGGGGCTCGAAGACGTACCGGTCGTGGTCGGCGGGATCGTGCCCGACGCCGACGCTCGGCGGCTGTGCGAGCTCGGCGTCGCTAGGGTGTTCACTCCCAAGGATTTCGGGATCAACGACATCATGGACGAGATCGTCACCGTGATCCGCGAGGCCCACGGCCTCGACTGAACGCTGCCTGCACAGATCAGCTTCCGTAAGCCTTCTGTGCGGCGGCCGCGGCGATTTGAAGGCATCGTGGCCTCGCATCGAGTGGGTCGACAACGTCGGAGATGAGGGCGACCTCGATGAGGTCCGCGCCGATCCGGACCAGGGTGACGGTCGCCGAGAATGCATCGGGCGCGCCTGCTGCGGTCGGCTGGCGGAAGAAGATCGCGTACTCATCACCGATTCCGGTGAGCACGCCACTGGTCGTGACCGTCGTGCGCGAGAGCGGTTCGTCTGGACACTGCTGGGCCTGAGTGACCAACGTGCGCAACGTCCCTGACGCCGCGGTCTCGTTCGGTCGCGGCCAGATCAGCTGAGAGATCTCGGCAGCGTTGACTCGGAAGACGGTCGCGGGATATTGCAGGTCCAGGTAGTTGGGTGCGCCGGGTTGTCCGAGGCTCGTTCCGCACATCACCGGGATCATCGATCGCGCGCTCAACACGCTGAACTGGCGGGTCACGGTCTCCCCGATCGCCGACAGGTCCTCCTGCGTCAATGTCGGCGGAAGGGGGCGGCCGTAGCTCCACCGATCCAGCCGACGATGAGGCCAAGTACGAGGATTGCCGCAGCGCCGGCGGGGTGGCGACCTGCAGCCTCAACTCGGCGCCGCAACCCTGATTTCGGCGGCGGTGCGGATTCGATCAGATCCTCGCTGGTCATCTCGTCACCTCCGCGCAGGAGAGTGCATCGGCGGTCATCCGCCGAGCTCATCCGGCAAGCATCCTCGTTACCGCAAGCTCCGCGATCCGCAGCGCGCGGGCCAGCCCGTCGGGCACCTCGGCGCTTGATTCAGAGGTGAGCGTCAACTCGATCAACCGAGCGCCGACCCGGACCAGAACCACGATGCTCGTCTTGATCTCACCGGTGGTCGGATCAACTCGATCCACGCTGAAGACCGCGTACTCGTCGCCGATCCCGGTCTGGATGCCATCGGTGCGCACCGTGACATCTCCGCCGTCTGAACAGCTCTGGGCCAGTTCGACCGTGCCGCGCAGCGTGGAGGCTGCCAACACGTCCAGGTCTGGACCGACCCGCTGGGTCAGGGTGGCCCCGGCCAGCACATAGGAGGCAGAACCGAAGACGGTGTACTCGACGCCAGGTGCCGGTGGTTTCGGGACGGAATCGGGCCTGCTGGCCATCCCGCACAGTCCGTCCAGTCCCGAGGCGTCTGCCATTCCGTACCGTCCGGACAACGCTGTCTCGCCCACGGTCAAGAGGTCCTGAAACGTCAGCAATCCGGCGCCGAAGGCTACGACCACGACGGCTTCCTCGCGGGCGCCGTCCGGGATGATCGGGATGTACCCGCCGTCCGGCGGGGCGCCCTCTTGGGCCTGCGTCTGCGTCGGTTCCGTCCGCTCGGTCGGCTCTGCCCCGGAGATGTTCCCGACCAGAAAGCCGACTACCAGCCCGAAAGCCAGACCTGCGGCCGTGATAGCCCCGAAGGTCTTGCGGCCCACCGAGGCGGGGATGAGAAGGTCGAGCCGGCGGCGAAGCTCGCTGGTCCGCGTGGACGGGGGCTCGGACTCGATCAGGTCCTCGTCGAGCTCACCATCATCATCCTCGGCCATGCTGGGATGCCACCCTTCGGCCGCTCATAGTTTGGACACCAGTGACTCTGCCACGGTGCGAGCTCGGGACTCCCCGTCGGCGAGACCCATCAGAGAGGGTACGAGCGCCACCTCGAAGATCACATTTGCTGCCCTTAGCACCGTTATCTCGGTGAACCTGGGGCCCCCGGT
>JACCUF010000119.1 GCA_013811975.1 Geodermatophilaceae bacterium
ACGGAGTCCCCGAGGAACTCCAACCGCTCGTTGGTGGGCAGCCCGCCGTTCTCATAGGCGTAGGAGCGGTGCGTCAGGGCAAGGGTGAGGATCTCGGCATCGATCGGGATTGCGAGCGCTTCGAGAAGGGCGCCGCGCCCCGGGTCGGTGGACTCGGCCGAGACTTCGGCCACCGGGCGGTCTGCGGTCACCCCTCGGGGCGGATCCATCACGGCGATGGCACCGTTGAGAATCTGTGGGCTAGACCGACAGGACTTCGGTGCCCTTGTACTGACCACAGTGCGGGCAAACCTCGTGCGGGGGCTTGACCTGGCCGCATGCGCGGTTCGGGCACGGCGTCAGCGTGGGAGCGGTCGCCTTCCAGTTCGCCCTGCGTGAGCGGGTGTTGCTGCGTGACTGGCGGCGCTTCGGTACGGCCACGGATCAGCTCTCCTTCGTCTTTGGCACGTCGGCATCGCTGCCGGTGCTCGTTGCGTACTGTGCCAGCGCCGCCCACCGTGGGTCGATGGTGGAGTGCTGATGTTCCGGTGGCAGGTCGTCCCACCGTTGGCCGCAGTCCACGCACAGTCCTGCGCAGTCCTCGCGACACAGTGGGGCAACCGGTAGGGCCAGGACCACTCCGTCGCGAACCAATGGTTCGAGATCGATCGTGCCCCCGGTCAGCCGGCTGACCTCATCCTCGTCGGTGGTCTCCGAGGTGGCACTGTCCGGGTAGGCGAACAGTTCCACGACCTCGACCTCGACGACGTCCTGGATCGGATCCAGGCAGCGCGAGCACTCCCCGACTACCGGACCGGACACCGTCCCGGAGACAAGCACACCTTCGACCACGGATTCCATCCGCAACTCGAGAGTCAACTCGTCCCCGGCTTGGACCCCGATCACATCCAGACCTACACCCTGTGGTGCCCGGACCGTGCGATGCACCGGTAGCAGCGACCCAGGACGGCGGCCCAACTCGCGGATGTCCACGACGTACGGGCTGCGCGGGTTGCGCGCGTGGTGAACCATGGCCTTTGTCATAACAGGAGTTGGCCGAGATCAGATCGGACCATCGACGAGGATACCTGACCCGCCGCGACGCCGCGGCTGGGCCTGCGAAGGAACTCACTTCTGCCGGTTGGCGATCAGCGCGCGGTAGGCCACCCGACGGATCCCCTCCGGGATCAGCCGATACCCGCCCCGCACGAGGAGATTGCGGCCGTACTGCAGTGGCGTGGTGAAGCCGAGCCGGCGCAACCGTCGCTGCAGCGACAACTCCGAGGCCAGCATCTGCCATCCGCCGCGCCGTGCGTAGGCACCGTCCCCGACCCGATAGTTGACCAGCGGCTCAGCCAGATTCGCGGGCCGCGCGCCGGCCGCGATCATCCGCGCAAAGAGCAGGTAGTCCTCCATCAGCGGCAGATCCTGATAGCCGCCGGCAGCCTGCACCGCCCGGCGGCGATAGACCACGGTCGGATGATTGAACGGATCGTGGAAGCGGGCGGCGCGGGCGATCTTGTGGGGATCGGTGGGTGGTGTCCTGGTGCCCAGTACGTCGGCCGGATCGGAGGGATCCCGCACGAACTCCCGTAGCCCGGTGCCGACGATGTCGGCGCCGGCTTCGAGCAGCGGTAACTGCTGTTCGAAGCGCGTCGGTTCACTCACATCATCGGCATCCATTCGGGCCACCACGTCGTACGAGCATCGCGACAGCCCGGCCACCAGCGCCGGGCCGAGACCGACGTTGCGCGGGAGGACGACATGCACGACGGGAACGGGCGAGGCAGCGGTCAGGGTGGCCAGGCAGTCCGACAGCTCCGCGGGGACCTCCCCGTCCTGCACGATGACCACCTCGTCGGGGCGCCGAGTCTGATCGTTGACCGTGCTGGTGAAGGCCTGCCCGAAGAACTCCGGTCGGTCTCCGGCATAGATGGCCATCAGCAGGGAGAACGGTTCACGGCCGGTCCCGTCACCACTCGAGTCGTCTCGGTTCGACTGCCGCATCGGGAGGACGTCGGCAAGGAGTTCGCCTGATGACCTCGGGCCGGCGCGCAGGCCCGCGGCCAGACCACGTCTGGCTGCGCGCAGCAGCCGCGGTCGGTCGGTCGATCGGGTGGCTGTACGAAACCAGCGCCGCAGCGTCGAGCCGCCGTAGAGGAGTCGCTCGGCTGGGTTGAGCCCGGTGCCGCGGAGCAACATCCAGATCTTGTTGCGGACCTCGAAGAAGAACCGGTCACCGGGGTCGGCGTCGGTGTCGCCGAAGGTCTTGGTGTGGTGGTGCACAACGCTGCCAGGGCACAGCAGACCACGTCGACCGCGTAGCAATCGGGTGGTGAACTCGAAATCGTCGTTCCACAGGAAGTAGTCGACTTCGGGAAGGCCGCGTTCGCACAGAACTTCGGCCGAGCACAGGATCGAGACGAACGACGCCGACCGGATCGGCGTTGCGCCTACGGCTCGGGCGGCGAGCTGTTCAGCCCGACGGGCGCCGGGTTTGGCGCGCGGCGTGTTCATCGGGTGATCTCGTCCGTCGGTCCAGACGACTCGACTGGCCACGATCGACAGGCCCGGCGCCGAGTAGGCCCGGCGCATGTCGAGCAGTGCCTGCAGCGCCGTCGGCTCGGGAATGGTGTCGTCGTCCATCAACCAGACCGCGTCGGGACGGTACTCGAGGGCGCGCACGATCCCGGCGGCGAATCCGCCGGCGCCGCCGACATTCTCCCTGAGACTGATGACATCCACTCGATCGTCGAACTGGCGGCCGAGCGCGCTAGCTGTCTCATCGGTCGAGGCGTTGTCGACGACGAGGACCCGGTCCGGCGGGGCGGTCTGTCCCAGGATCGCGAACAGCGATCTGGCGAGCAGCTCGGCGCGATTCCAGGTCACGACGACCGCGACGACGCCGATGCGCTCGGGTGGGTTCACACGTCCTGGCTTGGGCCCGGCCGCTCGAGCTTTACCCCGGTCAAGACATGTCCTGGCTTGCGCTTGGCCGCTCCACTGCGGTGGCGCCGCGGCCAGGTCGCCCGTGTGCCCGGGCTCCGACGTTCGCCCGGCCATGCTCCACCGAGCGGAGCAGATTCCTCAGCGTGCCCTCGAAGTCGGCCAGCTTGGCATCGACGTAACCGTCCACCTCCTGGCGCATGGCCTCGGCCTCGGTGGCGGTGGCCGCACCCAGCTCGTCGGCCCGGGCCAGCGCACTGCGGTAGACGTCGCTCTCGCTGATCAGCCGCTCCCGCTCGCTGCGACCCCGGGCGAGGAGTTCGTCGTGCTCCTGTTGAGCCTGCGCGAGGAGTTCGGTACGGACCCGGGCACCCTCGCTGACCAGCCGCTCGTGTTCCAGTTGACCGGCGGCGAGCAGCTCCTCCTGGTGTTGCTGGGCCAGGGCACGCACCTGTTCGGCCTCGGCTCGCGAGCGGGTGGCGGTCGCTTCGGCCTCCTGGCCAGCGCGAAGTGCGATCCGATCGGATTCCGCTTGAGCGGCATCGAGCAGGTCGCC
>JACCUF010000138.1 GCA_013811975.1 Geodermatophilaceae bacterium
ATTCAGTCGTTGGGCCAACCATGCCTCGCGCATCCGGATCTCTTCGTCGAGCATCCCAGTTGCCTTGTCGGTGACCTGCACGATCACCTGACGACCGTCGGTCGCATGCTTGGTCCTGACGATCAAATCTGCGCCCTCGAGAGTGGCCAGAACGCGTGTCATCGACGGCGGCTGGACCCGCTCGCACGCGGCGAGTTCGCCTGGAGTGAGCGGCCCTTTGGCCCGCAACGTCGACAGCGCCGCGAGTTGGGTCAGGGTGAGCGAGGTGCCCGCGCGGTGACTGCGCAGGCGGCGGGATAGGTGCGTCACGGCCAGGCGCAGGTCATGAGCCAGGGCAGCCGTGTCGAGTGTGGTTCGTCCCATTCCGATCGTTAGTTTACCTTACGATCGAACAACCCGGCGGTGCGCACGACTGGCATGCGCGAGGTCAGACGCGCCCTACCTCGTTTTTCGCATGCGAAACGGGGGTGAGACGCACGCTACCTCGCAGCCGCTAGCCGATGAGTTGCTGAATCGGCTCGATGAAGAAGTAGACCGCGAACAGGGTGGCCGAGATCCACATCAGCGGGTGGACGTCCTTGGCCCGGCCTTTGGCCAGTCGAAGCACGACGAAGCTGATGAAACCCGCCCCGATCCCGTTCGTGATCGAAAAGGTGAACGGCATCAGCGCCATCGTCAGGAAAGCGGGGATGACCAGCGACAGGTCGTCGAACTGGAGATTGCGGATCTGGCTGACCAACAGCGCGCCGACGACGACCAGCGCCGGCGTGGCGGCTTCGGCGGGGACGATGCTGACCAAAGGGGACAGGAACATCGCGACCAGGAACAGCCCGCCGGTGACCACACTGGCCAGGCCGGTCCGCGCACCGTCGGCCACGCCTGAGGCCGACTCGATGTAGGTCGTGTTGGAGGAGACGCTGGCTGCACCACCAGCCGCGGCAGCGACCGAGTCCACGAACAGCACCCGAGTCGCTCCCGGCAGGTTGCCGTTTTTGTCAAGTAGCTTGCCTTCGGCGCCGACGGCGACGGCCGTCCCCATCGTGTCGAAGAAGTCGGCGAGCATCAGGGTGAACACCACCAGCACCGCGGCCAGCGCACCGATCCGCTCGAATCCGCCGAACAAAGAGAAGTTGCCGACGATCGACAGGTCAGGAGTGGCAACCAGGCTGTCGGGCAGCGCCGGAACGGTCAGCTGCCAGCCATTCGCGTTGATCAGGCCATCAGGCCCGTACGCGGGACCCACTTTGGCAATCGCCTCCACGATGATCGCCAGGATCGTGGTGACGATGATGCCGATCAGAATTCCGCCGCGGACCTTGCGGACGACCAGCACTGACATAAACAGGACGCCGACGACGAAGACCAGGACCGGCCAGCCGTCCAGATTGAATCCGTTTCCGAGCTGGACCGGCACCACGGTGCCGACGGCGTCCGGAACGCGCTTGACGAACCCGGCGTCCACCAACCCGATCAGGGTCAGGAACAGCCCGATGCCAACGCTGATCGCAATCTTGAGCTGTTGCGGGATCGCGAAGAAGATCGCCGTGCGCAGGCCGGTCACCACCAGGATCGCGATCAGCAGGCCCTCGAGAACGACCAGACCCATGATCTCTGGCCAAGACAGCTGGGTAACGGCGAGAAACGCAACGAAGGCGTTCAGGCCCAAACCGGTGGCCAGCGCGAACGGGTAGCGACCGATGATTCCCATCAGGATCGTCATGACGGCCGCGACCATGGCCGTCGTCGCCGCCACTGCGCCAAAGGGCAGCGTGGTGCCGTCGACGTCCTCGCCGCTCAGGATGATCGGATTGAGGACCAGGATGTAGGCCATCGTGAAGAAGGTGACGAAACCGCCCCGCACCTCACGGCCGTAGGTCGAGCGCCGTTCGCTCACTTCGAAATAAGCGTCCAGACTGCTCTTCGGCCTGATCCGCGGACCGCGATTGACCCGCGGACCGGTCCTGGTGCTGACCTCGACTTCATCGGTCGCCGTGGTTGTTCCGCCGCGCGGGAGTCGGACCCGTGGGAGCCGACGGCGTGGGGCGACCGCGGCAACGCCCGCGTCTCTGTCGGTGTCCGGGTCACTCTCCGTGCCGTCGACATCGTCAGCTTCGACATCGTCGGCCTCGACACTGCTTACACCGTCGTCGACATCGTCGTCGTCATCGAGCTCGTCTGCGTCGTCATCGAGCTCGTCTGCGTCGTCATCGAGGTAGTCGTCAGCAACAAGGTCATGGGCATCGTCGGCGACCGGATCGGCGCCGGCATCTGTGGCACCTTGCTCCCCGGCTGATGGCTCAGGCGTCGCGTCCTCGCGCTGGGATGCGGGACGCCAACCTGAGGGCGGGGTGGACGATGCGATGTGGCGAAGGGACAACGTGACCTCGGCGTGGGTGACGACGGCACAAGCGGATGTGCCGCGCAGGGATGGTGGCTGAGCAGCGAGCATCGTGTCACACCCCAGCCGCGTCAAGTGCCCCCGTTGCCCAATTCCCGTAGCGTGGCCGCGTGACGCCCGCGCTGCGCCCCGCGCCTCCGCCTCGGGAGATCAACACCGTGCGGGTCGCTGTAGCCGGAACAGCGCTGTCCCTGGTCGGCTTCCTGGTGTTGTTGTTCTTCATCCCGGCCCTGCGACGGGCCGACGCGATGGTCTGGCTGTGGTCGTTCCTGGCCGCGTTCCTGATCGGTCTCTGGGGCTTGGGAATCGCCCTGTGGCAGGGCAAGACGCGCCTGCCCGAACGGCGCAAGCCTTCCTAGTCGACCGGCAGGATGTCGAAATCTGCAGTGTTGTACGACGGCCCGACCTCAGGCGGCGCGGGCTCGACGACGGCTTCGGAGTGCCCGCCGCAGCCGAAGTCCGCACCCACGACATGGCCGTCGGCCGGAGACATCACGTTCGCGCAGGCCCCGAACAGTTGTCGCATCGAACCCGCGATCGGCAGGAAGTAGCCACACGAGGCGCATTCGCCGGGAGCGTGCCGCGCCATCGGCGTCGCCGGACCGTGCTCGCCGGCGTGCCAGCGATCAGCGGCCTCGGTGCGACCCTCGCGGGAGAGCACCCGTACCCGGCCGACGCCGAGCTCGAACCTGATCGGTTCGACGCCAGGGTCCTCGGCGGCCGGATCGTCACTGCCCAGATAGCTGGGAACCAAACGGATGTCGTCGGTGCCGGTGGGCATGACGTCGGAGACGCTGAGGTCTCCTGGCAGGATCCGCTCGCTCCACGGGACCCAGTCCGGCGCCAACAGCGCACCGTCCCCGGGCAGGAGCACGACCTCATCCACAGTGATCTTCTTGCTCCGCGGGGCCCGAGCCAGCGTGACCGACCACTGCCAGCCGCGGTAGCCCCGGGAGGTGCTGGTGAACCTGTGGGTGAGGACCCGGTCAGTCTCCACCTCCGCGACCACACCGAGGTGATCACCGACGTTGTCCCCGCCGAGCTCGACGGCCGCGGCGCGCGCAGTGGGCTCACCGTCACGCAGCACAGCGTCGACGGATGACGCATGTCCACGGGAAGAGGATGCAGGACTCACCGGCCCATCATCCCCGATGCACGAGGCGCTGTTGCAAGATGGGTTCATGGCTCGGGGAATGCGGCGCGCTGACTCGGGCTCAGACCGCGCGCCGATGCGTCGCGTGCGCGGCCGGCCGCCGCCTGACCCTTCAGCGCCACGACGCCACGACACGGCGCCCATCCCGTACGAGCGGCCCGGGACCGAGCCGATGCGGCTGCGTGACCCCGAGACTCGCCGGGCCGGTAAACCTGGACCCGGGCGGGTCACGGTGACGCGAGTCGCGGCCGCGCGGACCAGGGAGATCACCGGCAACACCGTGCGACGGATCAACGCGGCCAGCCGAGCCGACGGAGCCGGGGACACCGGCCTGTCCGGACTGCTGTGGACCAACGCCCTGCACACCGCCGGTGATGCTCTGATCGCGGTTTCGTTGGCCGGCACCCTGTTCTTCGCAGCGGCCGTCGACGCCCAGCGAAGCAATGTCGCGCTCTATCTGCTGATCACCGTCGCCCCGTTCGCCGTCGTCGCGCCACTGCTCGGCCCAGCCCTTGACCGCCTGCAGCGCGGCCGACGCGCCGCGCTGGCAGCAAGCCTGGTCGGTCGCGCGTTGCTGGCCTGGATCATGGCCGCCAACTACGACAACTTCGCGCTCTATCCAGCCGCCTTGGGCGTGCTGATCCTGTCCAAGGGTTTTGGGGTGCTCAGGGCTGCCGTCGTCCCTCGGGTCCTGCCCCCTCAACTCGCCCAGGTCGCCGCCAATGCGCGACTGTCCATCTTCGGGCTGGCCTCGGGCGCGGTTCTCGGACTGGTTGGGGTCGGCGTGGCGAAGGTGCTCGGTTTCGGCTGGGAGCTGGGACTGACCGCCGTGGTCTTCCTCCTCGGCGCGGTATGCGCAATCCGTCTCCCCGCACATGTAGAGACCAGCGAGGGTGAGGTCCAGGCCCGGGTGCTGACCAGCGGGCAGGACGCGACCGGGCAACTCGATCGTCGGGCACTGGGTTTGCATGTCATCACCGCACTGCGGGCTACTTCTGCCCTGCGCGGCCTCGGCGGGTTCCTGACGATTTTCATGGCCTTTCTGATCCAGGCGAACGTCGGCACCGACTGGGCCGGCACCCTGACCCTGGGCGGGGTAGCCGCAGCCGCCGGGCTCGGCAGCTTCATCGGTACGGCAATCGGTTCGCGGGTCCGCGACACCGACAAACCCGACTTCCTGGTGCTGATCTCTACCGGAGTCGCGGCGACCGTCGCCGTCCTTACCGCGTTCACCTACAGCATCCTGATGGCTGTACTGATGGCTCTGGTCGCCGGAATCACGAACTCCCTGGGCAAGACAGCCCTTGATGCGATCATCCAGCGAGAAGTCCCGGAGTCCTTGCGCGCCTCGGCATTCGGCCGTTCGGAAACCTTGCTGCAGTTGGCCTGGGTCTTCGGTGGTGCGGTGGGCATCCTGCTTCCCACCATCGGCTGGATCGGTTTCACCGTCGCAGCGGTGTTGTTGGTGGTTGCTTTCGGCTTCACCCTGTACGGCCGCAACCGGCCCCGCGCGATCCGGGTCAAGGACCCCCGCAAGGCCCCCGGTGAGCCACCCCCCGCACCGCTCACCGAACCGCTCGACCCGGGCACGTCCCGGCAGACCCATCCGTACGAGTGACCGGGCCACCCACGAACAGGTCGCTTCGGGCCATTGCCTTGAGCCTGGCCCTGCTCACCTCTGCTTGTTCGGCCGACAGCGCACCGACTGTCTCGGTCACCGTGGGCGATCAACAGATGGACGTCGAGGCGACGCAGTACTGCCTGGACGGGGAGGGCAAGCGCTATCCGGTCACCCCGCAGGTCCTGCAGGTCGAACCGGAGGAGACGATCCTGATCGAGGTGCCCGACGACGTCGCCGAGTCCGGCTGGTCGTTCCAGGTGTTCGAGCAAGGACTGCAAGACGATGGCCTGATCGGAGAGGTCGACGTCGGCCAAGAGGCCAGCTACGAGCTGTCCACCTCGGATGCGATACCAGCGGCGTACTACATCGTCGTCGTGCAGAACTCGGGCCAGGACTGCGAGGGGTTGTCCGGCGCGTGGCCGATCGGATTCTTGCGTGCCGCTAGCTAGGGGTGAGCCTCTTGAACAGTGAGCTGAGTTGGTGGCTCCGGGCAGGCGCCGTCAGCAGCTGCGCATCCAGGCGACTGCGCATCCAGTGAACCCTGTGCAGCTGATCTAGTCGAAGCACAGCTGCCGACGGTTCACTCGACGGAAGGGGTGCCCCGGGATCAGGTGGCTTCTTGCCCCGGCGGCCCAGGTCATCGGCGGATTGCGCTCTGAGCGAGGAGGTCACAAACGACACCATCCGGCTCTTCTGTTGTCGTCTGTGACCGGTTATCCGATCACAGCCGGGTAGAGAACGGACCGGTCGACCAAAACGCCAGCCAAAAAAATGCGATACAGACGGTCCACCCGGGCAACATCGACACCGAGATGAATCCAGCCAGGCACCGGAGGCCGCTGCCGAATATGGCTTTCGCCTTGGGCCACTATGGCCGGCCCGAAGACATCGCTACGGTCGCCCACCTCGCCGGAGCGGGCGGGGGATACATCACCGGGACAGCCATCGCGGTCGGCGGTGGCTCCGCGGCATGACCGCGGATCAGGCGACGAGAAGGCTTCGATGGCATAGACCATTCCGCCACGTCTGCTTTGCACCGCACTCGCCCTGGCCGGAGTGACCGGACTGCGCCTCATCGAAGGTTGACCTCAGCCGGCGATGTCGTCGGCGACCGCGCGCATGACCGCAGCGACCTTCCGGGCATCTTCGCGTTCCGGGTAGCGATCGCGGCGCAGGGTGTTCGACGTCTTGTCCAGCAGCTTGATCAGGTCCTCGATGATCGGGACGAGTTCCTCGGCCGGGCGGCGAGAAGCTTGGACCACCGAGGGCAGCGGGTCGAGCACCTTCACCTGGAGGGCCTGGTCACCGCGACGGCCTTCGACGATCCCGAACTCCACCCGTTGGCCGGGCTTGAGTTCGGTGACTCCTGCGGGCAGCGCGTCACGATGCACGAACACGTCGGCGCCGTCCTCGCGGGAGAGGAAGCCAAACCCCTTGTCCGCGCTGAACCATTTGACCTTGCCGGCTGGCACGGCGACTCCCTGCTTGTCTCGTGAGCATGGGCGGCCGCCATCGGGCCCGTGCCGTAGGGGGCCAAGGCTAGTCGCAACGCACAAGAGGATTCCTCGAGCGGGTCAGTCCGGATGAGTAGATCCCCTCAATGGGACCAGGTACGCGGACGGATGTCTGGGCGCGTCCTGCCCCAGATGCTGGTCCAGACAGCAAATCCATCGACCTGAGGAGCCACTCATGACCGCCGAACGCGCCCAGCGCCCCGATCGACACACCGCCGCCAGCACCGACCAGCAGATCGCGGCACCGACGCAATCCTCGCGCGCCAGAGTGCACGCCATGCGGGCCCTGAACGTCGTGGCAGTCGTGGCGGTCGTGGCAGCTGTGTCGCTGTTCCTGTTCTACGGGCTGCTTTTCGTGTTCCTGGCTGGCTCGGGTTTCTGAGCGCCACGATGGACTCCATCGGCCTGTACGCACTCAAGCCCTGGTACGCGGTACGGCTGACCGGGATCCGAGACTGGTTGATCCGGCACCAAGTCAGGCCAAATACGGTGTCCTGGGCCGGGATCGGATTCGGTGTCGCTGCCGGTGCCGCACTCGCCGTGCTGCCAATCGGCTGGGCGGGGGTCGCGGTCGGCCCGCTGTTGGCAGCGCGCCTGGCCGCTGCCAACCTCGACGGTGCCCTTGCTCGGGAGACCGGTAGCCGGACCCGTCGAGGGTCGGTACTCAACGAGGTCGGGGATCGGGCAGCCGAGCTTGCGGTACTCGCCGGCTGTTTCGCTCTGGCTCCCGCCTGGCTGGTCCTGTTCACGATGCTGATCGCATCGGCTCCGAGCTGGGTGTCGCTGGCCGGAGCAGCGGCCGGACCCGAGGGGACCCGGTCGCGGATCAACGGAGGACCGATGGGCAAGACCGAGCGCTGTCTGTTGCTTACCGTTGCGGCCATCATTCCTGGCAGCGCTACGGTGCTGCTCGTGGCGATCGCAGCCGGATCCGCGCTGACAGCGGTCCTCCGGGCGCGCACCCTGTTCGGGGCGGCCGCCGAGGACGATGCCTGAGCATCGATGATGCACAGTGGATAGCCCGCACGAGGGCAACGCCGCCCCCGACTTCCTGCTGCCGCTGTGGCGGGCAGTGGTCGCTTTCCGGCTGATCGCCTGGGTAGTTGCGGTAGCCGTGTTCGTCCGGGGCTGGGATCGTTTTCCGGACCACAGGATCGCCATCGTCCTGCTTCTGCTGATGGCCGCTTGGACCGCTGTGGTGACCGTCGCCTACAGCACCGATGCCGGCCGACGCAGCCGGATGGCCGGGTACGACCTTGTGGTGACGGTGGCATTCGTTGCGGCGAACCTGCTGACCCAGTCCGCGGCTGCCCTGAGTGACGGCGCACCGATCCTGACCTCACTATGGGCGACCGGGCCGATATTCGCGCTGGCCGTCGAGCGCGGCCGGGACGGCGGCATGATCGGTGCGGTAGCCATCGGCGCGGCCCTGATCGCGCTACGTCAGAAGATTGGTGACCAGGAGATCTTCAACACCACGTTGTTTCTCGTGGCGGGCGTGACCTTGGGGTACGCCGCGACCACCACGAGACGGGCCACCTCAGTCCTGCGCGAAGCACTAGCCGCGGAAGGGGCTACTGCCGAACGGGAACGGCTGTCCCGCTCGATCCACGACGGCGTCCTGCAGGTACTGGCCATCGTCCGTCGGCGGGGCACCGAGATCGGTGGGGACGCAGCTGAGCTCTCGGCGTTGGCCGCCGAACAGGAAGTGGCATTGCGCAGCCTGATGACCAGCCGGCCGACCAGCAGCGGGGGGCAGGTCGACCTGGCCGCGACACTGCGCCTGCGTGCTACGTCGCGGATCGAGGTCGTCACTCCGGCCGGTGAGCTGATGCTCGCGCGCCGTACGGTCGAAGACATCGTTGCCGCCGTGGGCGAGGCGTTGAACAATGTCGTCGAGCACGCTGGCAGCGGTGCGCGCGCGTGGATCACCGCTGAGGACCTGGGTGATCGCCTGCTCGTTTCTGTACGAGATGACGGAGTGGGAATCGCTCCCGGCCGTCTGGTTGTAGCGCAGGAGTCGGGACATCTGGGTGTCGCGCAGTCCATTCGCGGCCGGATCGCCGACCTGGGTGGCACCGTGGCGCTGCAGACCTCGTCCGGCCAGGGAACAGAGTGGGAGCTGACCGTGCCGAAGGCTCGACCATGACCCGCGTGATGATCGTCGATGACCATCCGATGTGGCGGGAGAGTGTCGCCCGGGATCTCGGCAGCCGGGGGTACGACGTCGTCGGCACCGCCGCGGACGCTCCCAGTGCGGTTCGGATCGCTGCCGCCGTTCGCCCGGACGTGGTGGTCATGGACCTGCAGCTGGGTACCACCTCCGGTGTCGACGCCACCCGCGACATCGTCGCGGCCGCACCGGATACCCGCGTGTTGGTGCTCTCGGCCAGCGCCGAACAGGACGACGTGCTGGACGCCGTCAAGAACGGTGCTTCAGGGTACCTGGTCAAGTCCGCGTCGCTGGACGAGCTCGACGACGCGGTAGGCCGTACCGCAGACGGAGATGCGGTGTTCAGCGCCGGGCTGGCAGGTCTCCTTCTCGGGGAGTACCGGCGATTGCATGATGCCCCGGATGACGACGCGCCGACGCTGACCGAGCGCGAGACCGAGGTGCTGCGGCTGGTCTCACGAGGACTCAGCGCCCGCCAGATCGCCACCCGGTTGACGCTGTCCCATCGAACCGTGGAAAACCACGTGCAGAACACCCTGCGAAAACTGCAGTTGCACAACCGGGTCGAACTGACCAGGTACGCCATCGAGCACGGCATCACCGACGATCCGGAGTAACCGCCGCTCCCTTGAACCTCCGATCGGGCACCAATCGAGGATCATCCGACACATCGAAGGCTTGAGTAGAAACCCCTGTGCTGCAGCCGTAGTCCTCCGGCTCTGCGTGAGCTGTGCCGGCGCAAGGCTCATCTCATGGAGCCGATCACCCTTGCCACGTCCGCACTTCTCGTCGGTGGTGTGGCCACCAGGGTCACCCGCAACACAGAGGTGCGCGCCCGTTTCCG
The DNA here is from genome assembly GCA_013811975.1 of Geodermatophilaceae bacterium. Classification (GTDB taxonomy): domain Bacteria; phylum Actinomycetota; class Actinomycetes; order Mycobacteriales; family Geodermatophilaceae; genus JACCQS01. Next base: position 9,704 of record JACCUF010000138.1, read on the forward strand.
CACCTGGCTGGCCGCCGCACCAGTCGTCCTGATCCCGCTGATCCTGCTCGGCCCCTGGGGTGCGGTGGCATTGGCCAGCGTCCTGGGTGTCATCGCTGCGACCGAGTACGCTCGGCTGTCGTGCCTGCGACGGGTGGATGCCCTGCTGCTGGCCATGGTCGTCGGTCTCTTGCCGGTCGGAATCCTCGTCAATCCTCTGCTCACCCTGGCCACCGTCAGCCTTGCGCTGCCGCTGGGGTCGGCCATCGCGCCGGTCCTGCACGGGGACAGCTTTGAAGGGGCCCGGCGCAGTGCAGCAACGTGTTTCGGGATCGTGTGGCTAGGTGGTGGACTCGCCGGGATCGGCCTGCTCGAACCGGCAGTGGCTGCCGCGGTCTGCATCGCCGTGGCCGTCGCCGATGTCGGCGCCTGGTGCGGCGGCCGTTGGTTGGGCAGATCGGGACCGCTGAGCAAAGGGCTGTCCTCGCTCTCCCCGAGTAAGACCTGGGCGGGGGTCCTCGGCGCGGCGATCGCCGGTACGGGCGTCCTGGCCCTGCTCGGCCAGCTAACGCCCGGACTTGCCATTGCCGTTGTTGTCGGCGGGGTCCTCGGCGACCTGGTGGAGTCGATGGTCAAACGCTGCGCCCGGTGCAAGGACGCCGGAACGTGGCTGCCCGGCTTCGGTGGCCTGCTCGATCGCATCGACTCACTGCTGATCGCCCTGCCGCTCTGCCTCATCCTGACCGGGGCTCTCGCATGAGCGCCGAAGTCATCAAGACGCCCAGGCCCCAGCCCTGCTCGAGACAACACCGACCGTGATCGCGAGCGTCGAAGGATCGTTGCGTCAGCCACCGCGCCTGTGGCGTCCCCGATCCGCTCTCCCGGCAACCGTTGCCGCCTGGGTGCGCCGAGCGTTCTGGCGCATCGCGCTCATGATCACCGGTGGCGTCGAGGTCACCGGCGCGCTGCCGAGTGGCGGTTGCGTCGTCGTTGCCAATCACAGCTCGCACGCTGACAGCGCCGCGCTGCTGGCCGGGCTCGATGCCCGGCACCGGCCGCGGGTAGCCGCGGCCGCTGACTACTGGTTCAGGAAGGGCCCGCGGGCGTTGCTGTGCCGGATGCTGGCCGGAGGATTCCCCGTACGCCGCAACGGTGGTGGCAGCGCCGATCTGGCTGAGGCGACCCAACTGCTCCGCGCCGGGCATGCGGTGATCATCTATCCGGAGGGCACCCGGTCGCGGAGGGGCCGGGTTGGCTCCTTCCACCTAGGACCCGCACGACTGGCCCGCGCCGCCGGCGTGCCGCTGGTACCGGTCGGTCTGTCCGGCACCGCACGTCTGCTGCCCGCTGGCGGACGGTTACGGCCTGGCCCGGTCTCGGTGCGGATCGGTGCTCCGATCGCCGTTCCCGACACCGAAGCCGGGCTGGTCGAGGTCACCCGACGCTGCCGCGTGGCCGTCATCGGACGCTGCGCACTGCCGATCAGCAAGCCAGACAGTGTCGCCCGCCGACGGATTTCCCGCCTCGCCCTCAGCCGATGGGGCGTCGTCGCCGTCGCGCAGTGGTCCTTCGCCGAAGGGTTGTGGTGGCCACTGGTCCCCGAGGTCGCTCTGTTCATCGTGTTGCTCGCCGCCCCGCAGCGCTGGCGCGTACTGATCCCGGTCGCGGTGCTGGCCAACGTCGCCGGCGGCCTGGCCACCTTGATCCTCACCGGAAGCGGGATCAGCACACCGCAGCCGCTGGTCACCGACCAGATGCGTCAGACCGTCGCCACCCAGGTCCGGGAAGGGGGCGTAGCCGCCGTCGAGCATCAGCCCCTGGCCGGGATCCCGTTCAAGGTCTATGCCGCTGAGGCCGGACGAGTCGGCCTACACCCTGTCGAGTTCGCGCGGGAATCCTTGCTCGTACGCGGAACACGCATCGCCGTCCTCGGCCTGATCTTCGCGATCATCGGCACGGCGTTACGGCGTCGACCCCAGGCCTACCCGTACGTCGTCGCTCCCGCTCTGCTGTCCTTCTTGATCGGACTGGGCCTTGTCGTAGTTAGCTGGTCCTGACCGAAGCTGCGTTCTCCAGGCCGAGTTCGCTCACCGAGGCCTCCCGCATCTCGACCTTGCGGACCTTGCCGGTCACGGTCATCGGGAACTCGGTCACGATCTTGACGTAGCGCGGCACTTTGTAGTGCGCCAGCTTCCCGGCGCAGTACTCCTTGAGCGAAGCTGCCGTGACCTCCTGGGCACCCTCGCGCAGCTGGATCCAGGCCATCAACTCCTCGCCGTACCTCTCATCCGGTACGCCGATGACCTGGGCGTCCACGATGTCCGGATGGGTATAAAGGAACTCCTCGATCTCGCGCGGGTACACGTTCTCCCCGCCACGGATGACCATGTCCTTGATCCGGCCGACGATGTTGAGATACCCGTCGGCGTCCATCGTCGCTAGGTCACCGGTGTGCATCCAGCGGGCAGCATCGATCGCCTCGGCGGTCTTCTCCGGCTCGTGCCAGTACCCGAGCATCACCGAGTAGCCGCGGGTACAGAATTCCCCCGGCTCGCCCCTCGGCACAGTCAGGCCGGTCTCCGGGTCGACCACCTTGACCTCGATGTGCGGGTGCACGGTGCCGACCGTCGAAGTACGCCGGTCGAGGTCGTCGTCGGCCAGGGTCTGGGTCGAGACCGGTGAGGTCTCGGTCATGCCGTAGCAGATAGTCACCTCGGCCATGCCCATCTCGTTGATGACCCGCTTCATCACCTCGACCGGGCACGGGGAGCCGGCCATGATTCCGGTCCGCAGCGAGGACAGGTCGTAGTCGGCGAAGTCCGGCAGGCCGAGTTCGGCGATGAACATCGTCGGTACGCCGTACAGCGACGTGCACTTTTCTTCCTGTACGGCCTTGAGCGTCGCGGCCGGGTCAAAGCCGGGCGCCGGGATGACCATGTCCTTGATCCGGCCGACGATGTTGAGATACCCGTCGGCGTCCATCGTCGCTAGGTCACCGGTGTGCATCCAGCGGGCAGCATCGATCGCCTCGGCGGTCTTCTCCGGCTCGTTCCA
>JACCUF010000155.1 GCA_013811975.1 Geodermatophilaceae bacterium
GGTCGGGTGATCTGTCACTGGTCGGTCACGGATCGGTCATTGCGGCGGTCGCCGACGGCTGAACAGCGCTGGAGTCATGCGGCGGTTGTGGTCAGCATAGGTCGCCAAGGCGGTCGGGACACTGTCCGACACCGGCTCACCCGAGCAGTGCGGTGAGGGCGACTCCGAGCGTCGGAACTTCCCGAACGTCCACTGCGCTGGTTGGCTTTACCGAACCCGCTGGGCCGGCGCTGTCCGGCGGCACGACAATCGTGGAATAGCCCAGTCGAGTGGCCTCGGCGATCCGTCGAGCCAGGCCGCGTACCCGCCGGAGTTCACCGGACAGGCCCACCTCGCCGATCGCAATCACCCGACCGGGCAGGGCCTTGTCCAATCGGGCGGAGGCCATTGCGAGTGCAATTGCCAGATCTGCGGCCGGCTCGGTGATCCGGACCCCACCGACGGTGGCCGCGAACAGGTCTCGGTCGGACAGCCGGAGCCCCGCATGGCGCTCGACGACGGCCTGAACCAACGCGACGCGCGAGCTGTCCAGTCCGCTGACCGCCCGTCTCGCCGGCCCGCCGTAGGTCTCGTTGACCAATGCCTGGACTTCGGCGACCAAGGGGCGGGTGCCCTCCATGGCAACAGTCAGGCACGTTCCGGCGACCGGGGCCCGGTGGCTGGAGACGAACATTGCCGACGGATCGGGTACACCGACGATGCCGGTCTCCTCCAGGGCGAAGCAGCCGACCTCCTCGGCGTTGCCGAACCGGTTCTTGGTGGCCCGCAACAGCCGAAGGGCCGAATGCCGCTCGCCCTCGAAGCTCAGAACCACGTCGACCAGGTGCTCGAGGGTGCGCGGTCCGGCGATACTGCCGTCCTTGGTGACGTGGCCGACCAGGATCGTCGGGAGGTTGCGTCGCTTGGCCACTGCGGACAGGGCCGCGGCAACCGTACGGACCTGACTGACCCCGCCCTCGGTGCCCTCGGTGGCGGCACAGCGGATCGTCTGCACCGAGTCGATGATCAACAAGCTGGGCGCCACGGCCTCCACATGGCCCAGAGCGGCCGAGAGATCGTTCTCGGCAGCCAGGAACAGCTCGTCGTGACGGGCGCCGATCCGTTCGGCACGCAACCGGATCTGGCCGACCGACTCCTCGCCGGACACCACCAGCGCGCGCCCTCTGCCGTCGACGGTCCACTGCTTGGCGACTTCGAGCAGCAGCGTGGACTTGCCGACGCCGGGCTCGCCGGCTAGGAGTACGACCACGCCGGGGACCAGGCCACCCCCGAGCACCCGGTCGAGTTCACCGACCCCGGTCGGCTGCGCGGCGGCCGGCAGGATCGACAAAGCGGTGACCGGAGTTGCCGCCGTGGTGACCGGTCCGGCCACGGTCGAGGCGCGCACGCTCGCGGCGGCTCCGGCTTGCTCGACCGAACCCCAGCTCTGGCACTCCGGGCAGCGCCCGACCCAGCGCGGGGGCGCGTACCCGCACTCCACGCACTTGTACGCGGGACGAGCGGCGCGAACAGAAGGGGCGGCCACGACCGGGACGCTACGGCGAGCCACCGACAAAACCTGGGCGCCGCGCTACGACGCGTCCGCGCCGCCTTCCCAGGCCTTGACGAAGTTTCGTACGGCCAGCCGCGCCAAGTCTCGCCGGGTTCCCGGCTCCTCGCTCCAGGTGAGTGCCTGTGCGGCGAGTTCGAGCTGTTGGGCGTCGGTGAACCGATCCAGCATCCGGTCGACGATCTGGTCTTCGGTGGCGCGAATGAACTCTCTGCGGACTACCGCGTACTGGATCGCGAGTTCTTCGCTGATCTCATCCACGCTCGTCCTGGCCCCATCGCTACTCGTCCTCTTCGGTGTGGAAGTCGAATCCCTCTTCCCGGTCGATCTCGCCGGTCGGGTTGGCCACCGGAACCTCGACGGTGACTTCGCCGGCCTGCTCGAAGACGAAGGTCATCGAGACAATTTCGGCAACCGAGATCTCCTCGGACAGATCGGCCAACTCGATCGAGGGGGACTCGGTCGTACCGAACTGCAGGATCCCCTGCGCGGGGACCGATGCCTCGAGGCTGGATTTCGCCTCGTCAGCCGAGGGGATCGCCGCCTCGGCGAAGAACTCACCCGTGACGTCGATCAGGGTGTCCTCGGACAGGCCCTGGTTGGTCACGACCAGCACCAGTTCCGCCGTGCTGCCCTCGGTGTAGGTGCCTCCGGATGGATAGAGGATGCGGATGTCGCGCAGGGATAGTTCACCGATGTTCGCCGAGGAGCCGTTGACGGTCGCCACCTGCGTCGAGGTCTGTGTCACCTGGCCGGCGCTGCATCCGGTCATCGCCGCGACCGTGGCCAAGGCAACGGCGCCCAGCAGGGGGACCTTTCGGGGCAGGCGGGACACCGTGGCGACCTCCGTGACGTGGACGAACGTGGCTGAAATGAGTGCGCCCTCGGACCCGGTCAGAGTAGCGGTAGCCGCGCTCTACCTTTCGCTTGACCGACGCCTGGCGGTACCCGAACTGGTCAATTGCCGCATGCGCTGGATGTGGCAATTGACCAATTAGTCGGCTTGGTCAGCTGGTGCCGTCGACGCCGAACAGCGGCTCGTCGGGGGCGCGCAGGTCCGCGCTCGGCAAGCCGTCCGGGTGCTCGACACGAACCCGGTCGAGGCAAGCCAGCGCGATCGCGAGGTGCTCGCGCCTGCTGGCCTCATAGAAGGTCTGCGCGCTTCCGGACAGCTTGGGGGAGGCGTGCAGCGGTTTGTCCGAGACGCACAGCAGGGTGGCGTTCGGGATCCGATAGCGAAAGCCGTTGGCGGCGATGGTGGCCGACTCCATGTCCACGGCCACACATCGCGCCGTACGGATGTCGCTCAGGGCGGTTTCCTGGTTGAACTCCCAGTTGCGGTTATCGGTCGTATAGACCACACCGATCCGGTACGGGGCCTGGCGCTCCTCGAGGGCGTGCAGCAGGAAGGAGTTGAGTCGGTGGTTGGGGATTACCGGGACCGTCCTGGGCAGGACGTCGTCGAGGACGTGATCGGCACGGAGATAGGACGTGGCCAGGACGAAGTCCCCGAGCCGCTGGTGATTTCGCAGTCCGCCACAGTGGCCGATCATGATCATCGTGTCTGGCCGCAGTACGGCTAGGTGGTCGGTGAGGGTCTTTGCATTGGACGGCCCGACCCCGATGTTGACCAGACTGACCCCGTCCCCGTCGGGGGTCCGATGATGCCAGGCGGGCATCTGCGACGTGCCCTGCGCGGGACCCTCGGCATCGGGGAACCGCTCCCGGAACGCGTCGACATGGATCGCGTAGTTGGTGAACACGACATGCCGCTCGAAGGACTCCGCCGGTGTGCCGCAGTAGTGCGCGAGGCGCTCGAGGGACAGCGCCATTCGCTCCGGGCCGAACAGGAACAGTTTCTTGGCCCGCAAGTCGAAGCGGTCCTCCTCGAGTGCGGCGAAAAAGCCTGGATCGGAGAAGCCCAGCGACTTTCTCGACGGCCGTACGGTCACTACGGCTCCGTGGGTCAACAGTGCGCTCAGCTCCCGGGCCAGATACCGGCGGACGGCGGTCGGGCGGGCGAACTCGCCGGTGATCCTGGGGTTGTGCTCCGACCACGGACGGACGACGTCCACGGCGGGGTACCAGCCATCGGCATCGATCCCCACCAGCGCGTCCAAGAGTTCCTCGACCGCAGCCGCGAGTGCCTCGGGCTTGTGAGTGGCGCCGTCGATCGTCACCTCCATGGCAGCGATCCTAGGAACCGGGCCGAGGAACTCGGCAACCCGGTCAGCCGAGGGAGGCACCGCCCAGGACCAGGAGGCCGGTGTCCAGGATGGCCAGCACGACCACTCCGGCGAAGGCCGGTCGCCGCAACTCCGCCGGCCCGAGCCCTGCCGCGGCGACGACCGCGGCGGCGGGTATGGCCAGCGCCAGCGCCAGCCAGCCGATCACCCCGGGTGGTCCGGGCCGCCCGAAAGCCAGGACGGTGGTTGCCGCCAGAAGCAGCACCGCCCCGGTCGCAGCAGAAGGTCCGGCGCCGATCCGGTGCGGCAGGCCACGGACGCCGGTCGCCACGTCGTCATCGAGGTCGGGAACGACATTGGCGAAGTGCGCGCCAGAACCGAGCAGCGCAGCACTGAGAACCAGCCAGTAAGGCGCTGCCGGTTGCCCCGGTGCAGCGGCGACGATGAAGGCCGGAAGCAGGCCGAAGGCCACCGCGTACGGCAGGACCGAGGCGAGCGTCGCCTTCAGCCAGAAGTTGTACGCCCAAGCTGTCGCCACCGCGGTCAGATGCAGTACGCCAGGAACCCGGCCGAGTGCCAGCGAGAGCACCACGCAGGCGACCGCGGCGATCACGGCGGCCACGCCTACGACTTCGGCACGGATCGCCCCGCTGGCCAGTGGCTTGTCCGTACGGCCGCTGCTTGCGTCCCGATGCCGGTCACGCCAGTCATTGCTCCAGCCGATGGAGAGCTGACCGGCCGCGATGGCAGCCGTCACCAGCAGCGATCGAGACAGACTCAGACCGGCGGCCAGGGCCAGTAGGAAACCAACAACGCTCACCCCGAGCGCCGGTCCCGGGTGGGTACAGCGGACCAGGTTCACCGCGCTGGAACGCAGTCCACCCATATCGACCGCCCTTCTGTCAAGTGCTGAGTACCGCAAAATGTGCCTTGTGACCTGCGTGAACGTCCCGAACGGCCCGTCGGGAGAGTCGGTGGCGGCTGGTATCCTCGGGTCAGCGAAAGGGGTCCATCCACATGGGATTCACCGTCGGCGAGACCGTGGTCTATCCACACCACGGCGCTGCACTGATCGAAGCTATCGAGACCCGCATGATCAAGGGCGTGGAAACCGCCTACCTCGTACTCAAGATTGCTCAGGGCGACCTGACCGTTCGGGTGCCTGCGGACAATGCCGAGGAGGTCGGTGTCCGTGATGTCGTCGGCCAGGAGGGCCTGAACAAGGTCTTCGAGGTCCTGCGTGCCCCGCACACCGAAGAGCCGACCAACTGGTCGCGTCGGTACAAGGCCAATCTCGAGAAGCTGGCCTCTGGCGATGTCAACAAGGTCGCCGAGGTCGTACGCGACCTGTGGCGCCGCGACAAGGATCGTGGACTGTCGGCCGGCGAGAAGCGGATGCTGTCCAAGGCCCGCCAGATCCTGGTCAGCGAACTCGCGTTGGCCGAGGGCACGAACGAGGACAAGGCCGAGATAGTTCTCGACGAGGTTCTCGC
>JACCUF010000158.1 GCA_013811975.1 Geodermatophilaceae bacterium
GGTCGGCGTCTACCAGAATCTCTACGACGAGCCGGTCCGCGAATTCTGGTGCTCGTATTCCGGCCTGTTCAACAACCCGACCAACGCCAACACCCCGCCGGCCGATCTGGTGATCGCTACGAACGAAGCCACCTTCTACGACCTGGCGATCGCGCATGACACCGCCATGTCCCAAGGCGGGTTCGGATTCTTCGACGAAACCTCCCTTCGGATGTGGCAGGTGGCCGTCGATCCCGACACGGTGACCAGCACTTCGGCCAAAGAGAACGTCGCCCGGCAGAACACCGCCTTTGTCGAGGCCCGCAGCATCTCCGGTGATCCCACCCGGCCTGGCGACTTCCGGGAGGACAGCTTCCAGAGCGAGGAACTCGCATCGTTACTCGACCGCTCGCAGCGCTTGGCGAACGGCTTGCGCGGTCCGGTCATCCCCACTGCCGTCGCCGGGACGATCCTGGCTCTGCTGCTGGTCATGGCCGCGGGAAGCTACTGGGCCGATCGCCGGCTGCGCGAAGTGCGGCTGCTGTCCTCACGTGGTGTGGGTCCGGTGCCGCTGGCGATCAAGGCGGCACTGGAGCTGATGATCCCCGCCGCGATGGGAACCGTGGCCGGCTACTACCTCGCGCGTGGGCTGGTCGCCGTGGCCGGGCCTGCTGACGATCTCGATCCAGACGCCCTGCGCAGCGCCATCCTGACCACCGTCGCTGGATTCGCCCTCGGCCTGATTCTGCTCTCAGCCGTGGCCGGGATTCGGTCCCGCAACTTCACCGAGAAGCCGATCGGAGGCAAGCGTTCCAGCCTGAGCCTGATCCCGTACGAACTGATCCTGCTCGGTGTCGCTGGCTACCTGTGGGGCCAACTGCGTGGTGAGGACGCAGTCGTCTTCGACGGATCGGTCGCTCAGGTCAACGGGCTACTGGTCTCTTTCCCGCTGCTGTTCCTCGCTGGTGCGGCCGTCCTTGTCGTACGGATGATCGTGCTGGTCCTACCGGCGCTTCGCCGCAGAGCCCAGGGTTGGTCGCCCGCAGCTTTTGTCGCGGTCAACCAGCTCACCGCCAATCGGGTCGTCAGCGCGAGCCTGTTGGCAGCCCTGTGCCTGCCGATCGCCGTCCTGGCCTACTCCGCGACCTTGACCGCTTCCAGCCAGCGAACCGTTGACAGCAAGGCACTGACCAGCGTGGGCGCCGAACGGGCCGTGACGAGCTTCGGTGACCTAGAGCCCACGCCAGCCTTGGACGCGGCTGGGACCCTGGTAGCGCGATACCAGAACGCCTTCGTAGACGGGGCCGAAGCGACGGCGCTCGGCATCGACCCCGACGACTTCGCCACCGAGGCCTACTGGGAGGACAGCTTCGCCGGCCTTGACCTCGAGGCGATGCTGGCGATGCTGCCAGACAGAGTCGAGAACAGCGGCCGGATCCCGGTGATCGCCGCGGGCGGCCTCCCACTCGGCCCCGTCCGGCTGGACCTCGGTGGCAACAGTCAGGCAATTACCCTCGAGGCCGCAGTCGTTGCGGTGGCCGACGTGCTGCCCGGGCGGCGCACGGCCGAACCGCTGATCCTCCTCGATGACCGGTTTGTCGGCACCGACGCGCCGCAGTCGGCCAATCTGCGGTACGAGGTCTGGACCAACGGCGATCCCGAGCCGGCTGCCGCCGAGATTCGACAGCAGGGGGCTCGGCTGTTTCGGGTGTTCACCACGACGGAGGTCTTCGAACTGGCCAACTTCTTGGGTGTCTCGTGGACATTCGGGTACCTGCAGGCACTGGCGGCCTTCGTCGGCGTCATTGCGATCGGTGGCCTGCTGCTCTATCTCGAGACCCGCCAGCGCAAACGCACGGCCTCATATGCGATGGCCCGGAGGATGGGGCTCTCCCGTTGGGCGCATTTTCGATCGTTACTGGTCGAGCTGACCAGCGTCCTGGTCGTCGCCAGCTTCGTCGGCGCGTGCCTGGCTGCTGCAGCCATAGCGATGGCCTACCGGCGGCTGGACGTGGACCCGATCCGGGAGCCCAGCCCCCTGCTGGCCATTCCCTGGATCACTCTCGCGGCGATTTCCCTGGCCACGATCGTGGTGGCGTTCGTGACCGCCGGGTATGCCCAACGTCGATCTGATCGCGCCAACCCGGCGGAGGTGCTGCGCCTTGGCGGATGACGTGCCCCGGGGCTCTTCGTGGGAGTTCCATTGGGGCGACTCCTCTTTTGATGACGCAGCCGACGGTCGGTCCGGCGATGACACGGGCGTCCTGGTCGCCGCCCCGGCTCGTACGGGTGCCGCGTCGGTCGTTGGCGTGGGCAAGGTCTACCGAACTGCCACTGAACAGGTGAACGCGCTGGTGGACGTTTCCAAGGACTTCCCGCGTGGGCGGATCACCGCGATCGCCGGACCGTCTGGCTCAGGAAAGACATCACTGCTGAGAATCCTGGCCTGCGTGGATCGACCGTCGGCGGGCTCGGTGCTGATCGAGGGCGGGGTTGTCGCCTCGCTGCGGGTCCGGCAACGGCGCGCCCTACGGCGCTCGTCGGTGTCGTACATGTTCCAGAATCCGATCGACAACCTGCTGGACTATCTACCTGCTTGCGATCAGGTGCATCTGGCTTCCCGACTGCGGGGGATCCGGACGGGAAGGGATGAGGAGCAACGATTACTCGGAGTTCTTGGGCTCGACCATCGGCTTCGCCATAAACCGCACCAGCTTTCGGGTGGCGAGCAGCAACGACTGGCCGTCGCCTGCGCGGTGATCGGACACCCGGCCATCGTGATCGCCGACGAGCCGACTGCCGAACTCGACTCGGCCGCAGCCGATCGGGTCCTGGAGGCGTTCCGGGATCTACGCACCGAGGGAGTCGCGTTCGTGATCTCATCGCACGACCCCCGTGTCGTGGCGGTCGCCGACCATCTTCTACGGCTGGACCACGGACGGGTGGTGGAAAGCACATGAGCCGAGAGGGGAGGGAGCATCGTAGCGAGCGCCAGCGAGTGAGGAGCGGACCGACCGGTGAGCGGAGCGAGCGAGGCGGGGAATCATGAGCCACCACCATGTCCCGTTGATCTCAGCGCAGGGACTGGTCAAGTCCTACCGCCGAGACGCCGAGACCGTGCACGCGCTACGCGGCGTGGACCTGTCGATCGGCAGGGGGCAGGTCATCGCCCTGATCGGTCCATCCGGATCCGGCAAGAGCACGCTGCTCAATGTTCTGTGCGGTTGGGAACATGTCGAGGCCGGGGAACTGGTCCTTGACGGAGCCCTCGGAGCCAGCAAGCCCGAGGATCTGCCCTGGGGCCGCGTCGCGCTCGTACCGCAGGCCCTGGCGTTGCTCGAGGAGCTCACCATCCTGGACAACGTATTGATGCCTGCCCGCCTGTCCGGCGGAGTGAAGCCCATGATGGGCCGAGCCGACGAACTGATGTCGGAGTTCGGGATCGACCATCTGGCTGCCCGCTATTCCGATCAGGTGTCTCTAGGAGAGCAGCAGCGTACGGCCGTTGCGCGTGCGCTTCTGCTCGCTCCCCTGGTGGTCCTGGCCGACGAGCCCTCTGCGCATCAGGACGCCGGTTGGTCCGATGTCCTGTTCGCTGCCTTCTCCCGGCTGGCCGCCCAAGGTTCGGCCTGCCTGATCGCGACGCACAACCCGGTTGTCTGGGAATGCGCCAACACGGTGCTCGCCATGCGTGACGGCGAGTTGGGTTCGAAGACCTGCGGACGCCGGATGGGAATCTGAGGTCGACCCGGACCCGCTGTGGCTGGCCGAACTCGACGCGATGCCACCCGAACGCCCGGAACGGATCTATCTGGAGGAGGACCGGCCGCTGCACCAACGCGACCCCGAATCGTTGTCCGATGCCGAGGCGATC
>JACCUF010000177.1 GCA_013811975.1 Geodermatophilaceae bacterium
CCGTACTCCGCGCCATGACTGCCGATCAAGAAGATGCTGGGATGCCGCCCGACCCGCTCGGCCAGATCGATGAATCCGCGACCGGACATCACCGCGATGCGGACCCCAGGAAAGTCTGCGAGGCGCACCAGGATCTGCTCCGCCCCGTCGATGAGCCGAGCTGCCGCCGGGTCGGCCACGATCGCGGAAAGCGTGCCGTCGAAGTCGGTCACGACCAGCAGGGGTCGGCGGTTGGCGATCTCGGTCAGCGCCGAGGTCGGATCGCTGCGTTGCTCGCTCTGTGTCATGACGTGCTTTGAACGATCATGACGGGTTCGGCACGTCGCCGCCCTCGCCCTCGAGAGCGTCGAAGAAGGACCGTGCCCAGTGATCCAGGTCGTGGGCGAACAGATGCCGGCGCATGGCCCGCATCCGCTTTCGTCGGTCCGCGGGCTCGTCGAACAGGGCACGGATCAGCGCATCCTTCACCCCGTTGATGTCATGCGGATTGACCAGATACGACTGCTTGAGTTCTGCTGCTGCACCGGCGAATTCGGACAGCACAAGGGCGCCACCGAGATCACCCCGAGCCGCGACGTATTCCTTTGCGACCAGGTTCATCCCATCGCGGTAGGGCGTGACGGCCATGACTTCAGCAGCCCGGTACAGCGCCGCGAGCTCCTCGCGAGGTAGCGATTGATGCAGGTAATGGACGGCCGGTCCGGCGATGGATCCGAACTCGCCGTTGATGTGACCCACCAAGCGCTCGATCTCCTCGCGCATGGTGACGTAGTGCTCCACCCGCTCTCGGCTTGGCGTGGCGACCTGCACCAGCACGGTTTCCGGGGCCGCCAGCTTGCCGTCCTGGAGCAGCTCGTAGAAGGCGCGCAGCCGTACACCGATGCCCTTCGTGTAATCCAGCCGGTCGACGCCGAGGATGACCCGATCTGGATTGCCGAGTTCCTTTCGGATGGCGCCGGCCCGTTCACTGACCTCCGCTGAACTGGCGAGCTCGTCATAACTCTTGGCGTCGATCGAGATCGGGAAAGCCCGTGCGGTGACCGTCCGGCCGTCGACGGCAACCGTGCCGTGGCTGGGTTTGAGGTCGCACAGGGTCCGGGCCAGATGGAGGAAGTTGCTAGCCCCCTGCGGCCGCTGAAACCCGATCAAGTCCGCCCCGAGCAGTCCCTCGATGATCCGGCGACGGCCGGGAAGCTGCATGAACAGCTCCAACGGCGGGAACGGGATGTGCAGGAAGAAGCCGATCCGCAGGTCGGGCCGCATCTCTCTGAGCATCTGCGGGACCAACTGGAGTTGGTAGTCGTGCACCCACGCGATGCCGTCGCGCCCGGCCACCTCGGCCGCTTTGGCCGCGAACTGCTCGTTGACCCCGACGTAGGAGTCCCACCAGGACCGGTGGTACTGCGGCCTTTCCACGACATCGTGATAGAGCGGCCAGAGTGACGCGTTGGAAAATCCTTCGTAGTAGCGGCCGATCTCCTCGGCGTTCAGGGGGACCGGGACGAGCCGGATGCCATCAGCATCGAATGGCTGTGGGGCATCGCCGGCCGCACCGGACCAGCCCACCCAGGCGCCGTTGCGCCCACGGATGAAGGGTTCCAGCGCCGTGACCAGCCCGCCCGGGCTTCGCTGCCAGGTGGTGCTGCCGTCGCCCCGGGTGACCTGGTCGACCGGAAGCCGGTTGGCCACGATGACGACATCGCTGCCACGGGCGTCGCGGGCTCGGGGGGACACAGCACAAAGCTATCCCGGCACGGTTGACCGCAAACGTTTACGGTCGCTGGATGGGCCCTCTGCACGGCATTTCCGTCATCGAGTTCGCCGGTCTGGGACCGGGTCCGTTCTGCGGGATGATGCTCGCCGACGCCGGTGCCGACGTCGTACGGGTCGAGCGACCCCGCCCGGCCGGTGACGGGATGTCCCGGTTGATCCTCAACCCGGTCCTCGACCGGGGAAAGCGCTCGATCGCCCTGGACCTGCGCGACGAGGCCGACCGCGAGGTGATGAGCCATCTGTTGGCTCGGGCCGACGTCCTCACCGAAGGGTTCCG
>JACCUF010000185.1 GCA_013811975.1 Geodermatophilaceae bacterium
CCTGGAGATCGATCCGGCCTCCGGCGCCGTAGTGCGTCGGATCGACGGCCTATCGGGAGCGCGAGCGGCTGTCGCCGTACCGGGCGCGTTGTGGGTGGGGGGATCGACAGCGAGCTACCGCATCGACACCGCCACCGGTGCCGTGACCACCACAGTCGAAGGCGGCATCGGATACGTCGGGGCGATCACTGCCGATGACTCGAGTGTCTGGTTACGCAGAGGCGGAATAACTCTGCAGCACCTCGACGCCGCAACCGGAGCCCTGCTCGAGGAGATCTCCGAGCCGATGCCCGGCGAGCATGGTGGCGGCGGGGACGCGCTAGTGGCCTTCGGCGCCCTGTGGGTGACCTTCTTCGACGATGCCACCCTGATCCGCATCCCGTTGGGCTAGGAAGCCTTGCGGCGCATCCGCCTTACGAACCAGGTCACTCCGGCTAGCACGGCGATCATCCCGACCGCGATCAGGCCGGCGGTCACGTTGTTAGAGGCGGAGTCTGGAGAAGCCGGCTCAGCCGAGCCGAACCCGGTCTCAGACTCCGTGGTCGCCGACGCTTCCGGCTGCCGCTGCGCAACGTCGGGCGTTGCCGGTACGGCGGTGATCACGCTGTTCACGCCTTCGCCTCCGAGAAGCAGGCTGCGCGAGTCCGCAGCGAAACTGATCGCCTCCCCCTGTGGCGCATCTGGCAGGGCAATGATGGCCATCGGGTTGGCTTGCAGGGCCCCGGCCATGTCGTTGCCGGACAGCCGCCACACATAGGCATCGGTGTAGGTACGCAGGGCGATGCGGCCGCCGTCAGCGGCCACCGCGCCTCCGGTCACCAACAGCTGCCCGCCCCTGCCGACCGGCCCGCCCGGTGTGCCGGTCATGGTGAACTCCAGGTCGGCTACCTTCTCCATCCGCACCTCGGCGGCTGGGTCGAGCGGACCTGTCGGACGGTAGACCCCGGAACGCCCGAGGACGTCCTTCGTCACGATGTACGGCGATCCGTCGGGCGCCAGAAGGAGTGCTTCAGCATCGTGCGGGCCATCGGGGTAGCCGAGGCGGAACACCTGCGGTGCACCAACGTCGGCCTGCGGGTCGGCAGGGTCGTACCCGACGGAGATCACGGCGACGTTCGGTCGGTTCTCGGCGTTGTCACCGATATCGGCGAACCAGAGGGTGTCGTCCCGAAACGCCAGATCCTCGATGTCGCGGGGGTCCTGGTCGAAGTCCTGGGGGCCGCCCCCCAGCAGCTGACAAGCCGAGTCCAGTCGGTACATCAGGATCGACGTCGCGCCGGGCAGCGGATCGGGAGTGCTGTCCTCGACGAGGAGCAGGTCCCCGTCTGCCAGCGCGACCAGACCGGACAACTCGTCGATACTCGGGTCGCCGATCGTGCATTGGGTCGTAGCCGGACCGTAGGTGTCGGACCGGTCGGCCCAAACGGGTCCGGCAATCAGCAACGGGCCCAGGCAGATCACCGTGAATCCGGTCCGCCTCCGACGCATCGGCACAGTATTTCAGCCGGCGTTGTCGTTGGACCGGCGTTTGTCGTTTCAGCAGCGCCTCAGGCAGGTATCGAACTCGTCGGCGGACGTCGTCGACTCCGGGTTTGCCGAAAGCCGGTCCATGTCCCCAGGGGCCCGTCGAAGACCACGTGCACGATCCACAGCAGAATAACGCCGACTGCCGCCCCGGTAACAAGATCAGTGACCCAGTGGAAGTTCAGCAGCAGCATGGTCACCGCAGAGGCGATCGGCGAGACGACGAAGAGCGTCGCGAAGACGCCCTGCACCCGGGCGGGCAGACCGTAATAGACGGTGAGCCAGGTCGCCAGCCCCCACATGAGCACGGCATTGGCGGTATGCCCCGAAGGGTAGGACTGCCCGTCCCTGTGCAGCAGGGAGCCTCCCGGGTACTCAGGCGCCGTACGGCCGAGTCCGTACTTGAACGCGTACACCGTCACTGTGAGCAGAGCCAGCGCCAGCAACGTACGGACAAGGGGTTGCAGGGTCCGTCGAGTCCAGCACAGGTAGCCGACCAGAACCGACATGACCACCAGGATCAATACCCGTTGGCCACCGATCTGGGTGATCACCCAGCTGATCGCGTACCCGATCGGGTTCTCCCGCACCTCCCAGACGCCTACCTGATCGGAGACGAATTCGTCGAACCGGGACAGCGGCCCAGCCAGAACCAGGTCCACGGTGAGCCAGGTCGCGGCGGCCAGAGACATCAGGACCAGCGCCAACGACGGCCGCACTGCCAGGCTCCGAGGCCGGTCGGTGCGGGGACCGGAAGTCACCAGCTCAGGATACCGGCAGCCTGACCCGCTTTTCCCCAACCACGACGGCGGGACCTGTTCGCGCCGAGCCCACGGTTCGAGGTCGATCCGTCGCGCCTGCCGGCACGTTTTCCCCAACCACGACGGCGGGACCTGTTCGCTCTCAGAGCGCGGCGTGGTTGCTGAGCACAGCGGCCAGCTCCGGTCCGACCCGAGCGCACAGGCGGGTACCGGTTGCCTCGTGAACCTCGGTGAGTACCTCGCCGTCACGGTGCACGCGGGCAACCAAATCGCCTCGGTCGTAGGGAAGGAGCACCTCCACAGCCACCTCCGGCCGGGGCAGGGCCAAGGCCAACCGATCCCGCAACACGTCCATACCGTCGCCGGTCCGGGCACTGATCCACAGTGCCTCGGGCAGCGTTGCCCGCAGCCGGGTGACGGCCTCCGCCGTCATCGCGTCGGTTTTGTTCACGACGATGATCTCGGGTACGTCGAGAGCGTCGATCTCGCCGAGCACCTCATGCACCGCGTTGATCTGGCCAATCGGGTCGGCGTCGGCTCCGTCGACCACATGCAGGATCAAATCCGAGCCGCTGACCTCCTCGAGGGTGGCCCGGAACGCCTCGATCAGCTGGTGCGGGAGGTGCCGGACGAATCCCACGGTGTCGGAGAGGGTGAACTCCCGGCCGTCTTGCGTACGCGCCTGCCGTACCGTCGGGTCCAGGGTGGCGAACAACGCGTCCTGCACCAGGACACCCGCTCCGGTCAGGGCGTTGAGCAGGCTGGATTTGCCGGCGTTGGTGTACCCCGCGATGGCCACTGAAGGCACCCCGTTGCGATCGCGACTCCGTCGCTGGGTCTGTCGGGTGCCCCCCATGTGCGCGAGTTCGCGGCGCAGCTTCGCTATCCGAGAACGGATCCGTCGGCGGTCAGTCTCCAGCTTGGTCTCACCCGGTCCGCGAAGGCCAACGCCGCCGCCGGCACGCCCGCCCGCCTGACGGGACAGACTCTCCCCCCAGCCGCGTAGCCGCGGAACCAGATAGTTGAGCTGAGCCAGCTCCACCTGGGTCTTGCCCTCCCGGCTGCTCGCGTGCTGGGCAAAGATGTCCAGGATCAAGGCCGTTCGGTCAACGACCTTGATCTTGAGCTTCTGCTCAAGGTTTCGCAGCTGGCTCGGCGAGAGCTCGCCATCGCAGATCACCGTGTCCGCCCCGGTGTGGCTCACAAGTTCACGAATCTCGGCGACCTTGCCGGATCCGACGTAGGTCGCCGGGTCGGGCCGGTCCCGGCGCTGGATTACGCCGTCGAGGACTTCCGAGCCCGCCGTCTCAGCCAGGGCCGCGAGCTCGGCCAGCGATCGCTCGGCAGCCTCGGCGCCTCCCACGGTCCAGACCCCGACCAGCAGTACCCGCTCGAGACGCAGCTGGCGGTATTCGACCTCGGTGACGTCGGCGAGTTCAGTCGAGAGCCCGGCGACCCGCTTCAGCGCCGCCCGATCGGCCAGGTCGCGGTCACCGGTGGACTCGATCCGCGACTCTCGGGGGGTCGCGGTCGACGGTTCGACGTCGATCTGATCGAGCTCGACGGGTGCCTCAGGCAGGATGTCGTCGGCGGTCTCGGATGAGGTTGCGGGGTGGCTGGCAGCAGTCATGTTCTTCCCAGCCTGACACGCATTGCCGGGACAGGCACGCGGGTTACCCGGATTCGGGGTGGATCCCGAGGTAGACCGACCATCGCTGCCCGTGCGGATCCATCGGCCGACGGGTGAATTCCTCGAGCACCTCGTGCAGTCGACGTTGGAACTCCTCCATCTGTTCCGGCGGGAGGCGCAGGCCCAACCGGGTGCTCTGCAGGCCTGCTCGCCCAACGACCGCCACCTCTTCGAGGAAGGCCTCAAGAGCGGCATCCGGGCCGCCCAGGGTGTGGTCGCCTAGATCGACTTTCCAGGACAGCCCGGTTGCGCGGTAGGGCACTTCGCGGGCGCCGCGGGACCCGCGACGTACCGGTTCGGCGACCAAGAACCCGGTGTCCACCAGGGTGCGGACATGGTGCAGGACCGAGGCCGGGTGCTTGCGCAGCCGAGCGGCTATTTCCTTGTTGGTCAGGGCTTCGGACAGGCACAATCGAAGGATCCGCAGCCGGGTGCCCGAGGCCAGCGCCCTGGCCTGCGCTTCGGTGGCCGGCCGCCTCTCGACGTTTGGCACATGTCCGTACGGCACGGACTCGGGCTCGGCCACTCGCCGAGACTACTCGTAACCGAGTAGTGATTGACATTTCCCAACCACTACTTGAAGCTCGATCCCACTGCCACTTGCGACAACGACGAGCACTAGGAATTTGGCGATGACCACGCTCGAATCTCCGCCCCAGCGCAGCCTGATCCACCATCATGACTTCCGCCAGCTCTGGGCGGCGGAGACGATCAGCCAGTTCGGCACGCAGATCACCCAGATCGCGCTGCCTCTCCTCGCGGTGATCACGTTATCTGCGAGCGAGTTCGAGATGGGCGTTCTGATCGCGCTGGAGACGTTGGCCTTCCTTGTGATCGGCCTCCCGGCCGGCGCCTGGGTCGATCGGTGGCGGCGCAAGCGAGTCCTGGTCGTCAACGACCTCGCACGCGCGATCGCCCTCGGTTCGCTGCCGCTGGCCTTCGCCTTCGACAGGCTCACTCTCTGGCAGCTGTTCGCCGTCGCACTCGTCACCGGAATCTCCACGGTGTTCTTTGATGTCGCCTACCAGAGCTATCTGCCCTCCCTGGTGGACAAGTCACAGATCGTGGAGGGCAATGCCAAGCTCGAGATCAGTCGGGCGGTCTCACAGGTCGCCGGTCCTGGAGCTGCGGGTCTGCTGATCAAGATCCTCGGCGCCCCGTTGATGTTCGTCTTCGACGCCATCAGCTTTGTCATCTCTGCCTTGTTCATCGGTCGGATCCGTCATGAGGAGCCGATCCACGACCGCAGCACTCGTCGCCCGCTGAAGATCGAGATCGGTGAGGGTCTGAGCTTCGTTCTGCGCCACCCGCTGTTACGCCGCATCGTGACCTGCACGGGAACGGCAAACTTCTTCTCCACCGTGAGCGCGACGATGTTGGTGCTGTTCATGGTGCGCGAACTGGGCTTGTCCCCCACTCAGATCGGGCTGATCTTCTCAGCCGGAGCGGTGGGTGGGCTGCTGGCGGCCGCGACGACGACCCGCGTGGCGAAGGCCTTCGGGGAGGGCCGCTCGACCGTGCTCGGCGCAGGACTGCTCATCCCATTCGCCACGCTGACTCCGCTCTCGGCACTGGGGATGCCGATGCTCTTGCTGATCATCGGGTCGTTCGGGTTCGCCTACTCTGTCGTCCTCTACAACATCGTGCAGATCAGCTTCCGCCAGCGTCTGTGTCCGATCCCGCTGTTGGGTCGGATGAACGCCTCCACCCGTTTCCTGGTGTGGGGGACGATGCCCCTCGGCGGGCTGGTCGGGGGCGGACTCGGTGCCTGGCTTGGTGTCCTCCCGACTCTGTGGATCGGGGCACTCGGGTCGATCCTGGCATTTCTGCCGGTCTTCCTGAGTCCACTCCGGACGATGCGTGATCTGCCTATCGAGTACGACGCGCACCGCGACGCGAAGCCCGTCGAGGCTGCGCCGGATCCGCGATGATCAGCTGGCAGTCCACCAGCCCGGGTCGATCTCGCCGGAGGCGACGAAGGATGCCGGACCGCCGAGGACGGTGGTCTCTGGCGTGACCATGACCCGCACCTGACCGCCAGGCACCTCGACGACGACCTCACCGGACGTCCGGCCCACGTGGTGGATGGCGCGCGCCGCGACGGCGCATGCGC
>JACCUF010000188.1 GCA_013811975.1 Geodermatophilaceae bacterium
GAGTCAGTGACTGCCGACCCGGCATCAGCCAGCGTCTGACCCCACGGACGAGCTAGCGTGACTCCCGGAAAAGGTAACCGCGCCAGCACTCGCACCCTCGACCAGGACTCGTCCGGCGGCATCGTCCGCCGGACGGTCCTGCCGGGCGGCCTGCGAGTGATCACCGAGTCGATGCCCTCGATGCTCTCGGCCTCGCTGGGTGTCTGGGTCGGCGTCGGATCCAGTGACGAGACGCCGCCGTTGGCGGGTGCCTCGCACTACCTGGAGCACCTGTTGTTCAAGGGCACCCGTCGCCGCAGCGCCTTGCAGATCGCATCGGAACTCGATGCCGTTGGCGGTGAACTGAATGCATTCACCGCCAAGGAGCACACCTGCTACTACGCGACGGTCCTGGCCAGCGATCTGCCGCTTGCCGTCGACGTGGTCGGAGACCTGGTCACCAGTGCGATCATTCGTGGCGCTGACGTGGACAACGAGCGGGGAGTCATCCACGAAGAGATCGCCATGCGCGATGACGAGCCGGGCGACGCGGTCTATGACTTGTTCAGCGAGGCGCTGTTCGGGGACACCCCGCTCGGTCGCCCGGTCCTCGGTACGACGCAGTCGATCACCGACCTGAGCCGGACCCAGATCGCCGGTTACTACCGCCGCCGCTACCGCCCTGAGTCGATGGTCATCGCCGCCGCCGGCGCAGTCGATCACGCGGGCGTCCTGCGTCTGGTGCGCAAGGCATTCGCCGAGCAACTCACCGACGACGTTGATCCCGACCCGATCAGAGCGGACGAGCACGGCCGGGCTTTGCCAGCTCAGGACATTGCCCTGATCGACCGGCCGACCGAACAGGCGCACATCCTGCTCGGAGGCTTCACGCCGGGGCGGCACGATGAGCGCAGATACGCCTTGAGCGTGCTCAACACCGCGCTGGGCGGCGGTATGAGTTCGCGGCTGTTCCAAGAGATCAGGGAGAAGCGTGGGCTGGCCTACAGCGTCGGATCCTCGGTCTCGCACTACGCCGGCGTCGGGTCCTACAACGTGTATGCCGGCTGCGCTCCGCGCAACGTCGACGAAGTGCTGGGCCTTATCCGTGAGGAGCTCGATCGTGTTGCAGCCAAAGGGCTGTCAGCCGACGAGGTGGAGCGCGCCAAAGGTCAGCTGCGTGGCGGCATGGTGTTGGGCATGGAGGACACTGGGTCGCGGATGAGCCGGATCGCGAAGTCCGAGCTCAGCTTTGGCGAGTACCGCAGCGTGCCCGAGGTACTCGCCGATGTCGCGGCCGTCACCGTGCAGGAGGTAGGCGAGATCGCCGCCGAGGTCCTTGCCGGACCGTTGTGCCTGTCGGTGGTCGGCCCGTTCGCAGACCACGACTTCTCCAACTTTGTGGCGGCCTGACCCACCCCACATTCCGCCCTTATCGCGAAAACCGCGCGAATCGTGCGGCGTATCCGACAGTTATCGCGAAAACCGCGGTAAAGGACCTCAGCGGAGCTGCCCGGCGATACGGCTGCCGATCTGGCGCAACAGGGTTCGCGCATCCCGTTCCGGATCCCGATCTGGGAGCGCCAGCTCAGTGAGGGAGTAGTGCGCCATCACACCGGTCAGATCCGTGTCGGCAGCGAAACTGCCGGCAACCGCAATCACCGGCGTTGCGGCGCTCCGAGCCGCATCGAGGACGGCGTGCGGTGCCTTGCCGGTCGCGGTCTGGCTATCCCATCGACCTTCACCGGTGACAACGACATCCGCGGCAGCGATAGCTTGCCTCGTTCCGGTGAGGTCCAGCACGAATCGCGCCCCAGAAACGACCCGGACGCTGTCGGTGGCCAGGAACGGCGCGAGAAAGCCACCGGCCGCACCCGCGCCCGGCATCACGCGCACGTCCACGCCGCCAGCCCTCTGCAGATGTGCCGCCCAGTTCTCCAGGCCGGCCTCGAGATCCCTGATGTGTTCAGCGGTTGCGCCCTTCTGCGGGCCGAATACCCGAGCCGCCCCGTGCTCACCGGTCAACGGCGAGGCGACGTCGGTTGCCACAACGAGTCGCACGCCATCCAGTCCGGCCAGCATCGGGTCGAGGTCGACTGAGGCAACCTCACCAAGGCCTGCACCGCACAGCCGTACCGGGCGGCCGCTCTGATCGAGAATCCGTGCCCCCAACGCAGCCGCGGCGCCCATGCCCCCGTCAGTGGACGCGCTGCCGCCGATACCGACGACGAGATCGCGGCACCCGAGTTCGATCGCAGCCCGCATCGCCAGACCCACGCCGTACGTCGAGGCCCGCATCGGCCGCCCGCGCCCACCCGGAAGCCGAGCCAAACCGCAGACTTCAGCGAGCTCGATCAGCGCGGTCGAGCCACCGAGGCCGATCCTGGTGTTCCTGGGCTCCGCCAGCGGCCCGGCCGCCGCGACGACGAAGGAGTCGAAGCCTGCCAGCAGCGCTGCATCCAGGGTTCCCTCGCCTCCGTCGGCCATCGGACGGAGCACGACGTCGATCGGCCGGGCACCGTCGAGCAGGCCCGTCTGCAACTCAGTGCAGACGTCCATCGCAGGTAGACAACCTTTGAACTTGTCCGGTGCGAGCAGCACGGTAGGTGGTGGGGGCACCCGGCTATGGTGCAGGCCATGAGCGAGCCGCTGGGGGAATTGATCAGGGTCGGCGTCCTGGGTGGCCGCGGACGCATGGGCGCCCAGGTCTGCCGGGCGGTCAACGACGCTGATGACCTCGAGCTCGTGGCCAACGTCGACGCGGGGGACTGGCTGTTCAATGTGTCCGACGCGGCTGCCGATGTGGTCGTGGACTTCACCGGGCCGGACGTCGTGATGGACAACATCCGGTTCTGCATCGACCAGAACATCCACTGCGTCGTCGGCACGTCCGGGTTCGACGACGAGAAGATCGAGACCGTTCGCCAGTGGCTGGAACCCAAGCCCGAACTCGCCGTACTGATCGCCCCCAACTTCGCCATCGGGGCGGTGCTGTCCATGCGCTTCGCCGCCCTGGCCGCGCGGTACTTCGATTCAGCCGAGGTCATCGAGATGCACCACCCGCAGAAGGTCGACGCTCCCAGCGGCACCTCATTTCGCACCGCGCAGCTCATCGCTGAAACCCGTCGCGGGGCGGGGCTGCCCGACATGCCCGATGCCACTCGCGAATCGGACATCGGCGGTCGCGGCGTCGATGTCGACGGAGTCCGGATCCATTCGGTGCGGATGTCGGGGCTGCTCGCGCACCAGGAGATCCTGTTCGGCACCGAGGGCGAGACGCTGACCATCCGGCACGACACCCTCAACCGGAACTCGTTCATGCCGGGTGTCCTGCTCGCCGTACGCAACGTTTCCGCCCATCCTGGGCTCACCGTGGGCCTCGACCCGCTGCTCGACGACTGATCGGGCTGCCAGGAGCCTTCGCGGCCTAGCCGGGGTGGCTGAGCGTCACCTGAATGGCACCCGGCTGATGTTCAGCGGTCCTTCAGCGCGCCCGCCGCATGGTCACTGCACCGCGCCGGCTGGCTGGCGCCGCAGGAGGGATACCCATGTACGGCTCGCGCACCCACCCATCGCCATTGCCCCCACCGCTGACGCGTCGCCACGGAGGCCCGCTGGTCGGCCTCGCACTGGTCGGCGTCTTGCTGCTTTCCGGTTGCGGTGGCGGCAACTCGTCCACCGCCACACCCAGCGCGACCCCCAAGTCGACGTTGCAGACCGCTCCGGACAGCGCCCGGATCGACCTGGAGATGCCGACCTTCTCCGATCCCACGACGATAACAATCCGCGCTTCACGATCACCGAGCTCACCCAGGTCGTACAGGTCGGGTCCGAAGGGGATGTGGCGCTGCGGCACGAGATCACGTTGCTGCCTGAGATCAAGACGATCGAGTGGGAGGGTCAGCAGGTCGACACCGTCGTCTCGCAGTTCACTGCCTACGGAGACGGCCGGGTCCTCGAGGTCGCGCGCGACTTCTTCGCCCAGGCCGACGACGGGTCGGTGTGGTACTTCGGGGAGGACGTAGAGAACTACGTCGACGGAGTTCTCGACAACACTGACGGGACCTGGTTGGCCGGCAAGGACGGTCCGCCCGGAATGATCGCGCCGGCGGACCCGCAGGTGGGTGACGTGTACCGGCCGGAGAACATCCCCGGCTTCGTGTTCGAGGAGGTGACCGTCAGATCGATAACCGAGACAGTCGACGGGCCGCAGGGTCCGATCTCCGGTGCGATGCTGGTCGAAGAACTGCTGATGGACGGCGTGGTCGAGGACAAGATCTTCGCGCCTGGCTACGGCGAGTTCATGGCCCAGGTGGTCTCGGAGGACGAACTGGTCACCGTCTCCATCGGGGTTCCACTCGATGCCGTCGGCGGCCCTGTGCCGGCCGAGGTCGATCAGTTGGCCACCGCCGGAGCAGACCTCTTCGTCGCTGCTGGAGCAGCTGACTGGGCTGCTGTCACAGCCTTGTTGGACTCTCTGAACACCGCGTGGGCCAGCTACCGGGAGACCGGAGTGCCGCCGTTGACCGCCGATGGCATGGATGTGGCTCTGGAGGCGTTGGCCGCTGCTGCGGGTGGCGAGGATGCCCCCGCCACCCAGCAGGCCGCGAATGACCTTGCCTACGTTGGCAACGATCTGCGGCTGCGCCACGAGGAACCGGCGGCTGTTGATGTGGACCGGATGGACATCGTCGCCCGCCAGATCATGGTGGATGCCGCGGCCGACGACGAAGCCTTCGTTCTCGGAGACGTCCGTCATCTCGACGCGTTGTGGGCCAGGACCTTTCAGAATGTTGACGGCTCCGCCGCTTCCAGCATCGAAGGTCAGTTGGCTGACCTGCGAGTGGCTGCGGAATCGGGCGACTACCCCGCAGCCATCGCCGCCGCCGAGGCACTACGACAGGCCCTGGACGGGTCCTGATCCCAAGGCACTGTTCGCCGGCCAGTGAGGCCGGCGGCGAACGTGTGCGTTGACCGATGCGCCTGGACGGTGCGTGCGCTCTAGCGACCCGGCTCTGCGGCCGAGCCGAGCTGGGTTCCGATCCAGTCGTTGAGCGGTGCCAACCGACGCCAGCCTCGGCGTATCCGGAAAAGTGCATCGCGGGAGGCCAGCCACGGCATGTCCCCGTAGTCCCGGGCTGCGCTGAGAGCCCGGAATCGGAGTAACTCCAACCGGGGATGCTGGCTGTCATAGCCATAGGGTCGCGTCTTGACAGGATTGCCGCCGATCTCCCAGCCCGCCTTGCGCAGGCCAACAAGCTCGTCCTGCAGCGCAGGTCCCAGATGATCGTCGGCGATCGCCTGACGCATCCGCTGAACTTGGTCGGACTCCAAGCGCCAGGCGCCACCCGCGAGCAGTAGCCCGGCGGCGGAGATCTGCACGTACAAGCCACCACCGCCGGGCCCGTGCACGACAGCCCCAGCGTGGGTCTTGTACGGCGTTTTGTCCTTGGCGAAGCGCACGTCGCGGTACGGGCGGAAGAACTTGGCTTCCCCGAACTCCGGCGCAAGCTCGGCAAGCAGCGCTTCCATCGGCCCTTTGATGCATTCGTCGTAGGTGGTGCGGTGATCGGTCCAGTAGGTCTTGGAGTTGTCCACCTCCAGACCCTCGTAGAAGACCATGGCGTGCTCCGGGAAGCCGGCAAAGCTCATGCCTGCCGGTCCGGGTCCGTTGCTTGCTCGATCGAAGCGTGCAGGCAGATCTCGCGAAACGGCGTGCCGTCGGCGTCCAGGGTCCGGATCGAGCCTGCCTCCTCCCAGCCCGCGGATCCGAAGAAGGTCCGGGCGCTGACGTCGTTCTCCGGCACCCAGGTGATGAGACTGGCGAGGCCGTCTTCCCTCGCCATGTCCACAGTCGCCGCCAACAGCCGGCTCCCGTGCCCTCGTCTGCCCCAACGCGGTTCGACGAGCAGCGTGGCTATCTCGCCGGTAGGACCGTCGTCGTTGGTGCCCTCGCCAGACTGGCCCTCCGCCAGCCCTTCCGGACCCTTCTTGCAGGCGGAGGCAGCACTGTCGGCGGGGCCGAAAGCGACCATCCCGACGATTGCTTCCTGCTCTCTGGCCACCAGCACATGATGTCCAGGCGTCGGGGGCGCCTGGATGGTCGCGGCCCAGTGGGCGACCACCTCGTCGGCGACCAAACGATCCAGAATCGCCGTAGGCACGACCGAGGATCCCGCGCGCGCCCAGCTCGTACGTTGGACCCGAGCCACGTCGCCGGCCTCACCTGGGCGCGCCGGACGCACGTTCACATCGGCCATCCATCCAGCCTATGTCGATGGCAGATCTGGCCATGCAGCCCGTGTCCGAACTCGACCTCACCCGCCGGTTCGCTACGCAACCGCCGTTGAAGGGACTCAATGTGCAGGTTCGGGAGCGAACCGGCGTATTGGTAGCGCGACGAGGACACCGAACTCTCGAGCACAGCGGCAAATGGTCGGCGCCCCGTCATAGGCTGCGGCCGCCATGGGTCGCATCAGTGCTGGGGGAGCGCGCCGGATCGCCTTGGCCGCGCAGGGCTTCGCCGATCGTCGGCCGGGCGGTCGGATCGACGTCCGATTGATCCGTCGGGTCATCGACCGCATCGCGGTCCTGCAGATCGACTCAGTCAATGTCCTCTCGTGGTCGCACTACCTGCCGGTGTTCAGTCGCCTTGGCCCCTACGATCGCCGAGTTCTCGACGCCACATTCTCTCAGCGGCGCGAGCTCTTCGAGTACTGGGCCCATGAGGCGTCCTATGTAGACACTCGACTCTTCCCCGCCCTGCGCTGGCGAATGGACGACGCCCGCAATCAGGCTTGGGGCAGCATGGTTCGCTTGCATCAGGAGCGGCCAGGCTTCATCGAGCAGGTGTTGCGCCACGTCCGCGACGAGGGACCACTTACAGCGGCCGTGCTGCGACCGGATACCACGAGGCAGCCCGGCACGATGTGGAACTGGCACGACGGCAAAGTCGCTCTGGAATGGCTGTTCTTCACCGGTGAGCTCAGCGCCGTACGCCGAACCCAGGCTTTCGAACGCGTCTACGACCTCACCGAGCGGGTGGTCCCGCACGCCGTTCTCGGCTCGCCGAGCATGGACCAGGACGAGGCAATGCGGGTGCTGATCCGTGCGTCTGCGCGGGCGCACGGGATTGCCACCGAGCGCGATCTGCGCGACTACTTCCGGCTGAGCCCGCTACCCAGCAAGAACGCCCTCGCCGAGCTCGTAGCGACAGGGGAGTTGGTCACGGTCGCTGTCGAAGGCTGGAGTGAGCCCGGCTATCTGGATCCCGCGGCCGCCACCCCGAGGCGGATGTCCGCGCGCGCACTGCTGTCGCCATTTGACTCGCTGATCTGGACTCGCCCGAGAACTGAGCGGATCTTCGGCTTCACCTACCGGCTCGAGATCTACACGCCAGCGGCGCAGCGCAAGCACGGGTACTACGTCCTGCCGTTCCTGCTCGGCGACCGGCTGGTGGCAAGGGTCGACCTCAAGGCCGACCGTCAGGGTGGTGTGTTG